>PMIZ01000454.1 GCA_003157225.1 Actinomycetota bacterium
ACCTGGATCTACCGCATCACCGTGAACCGTTGTCTTAACTGGCGTAGGAGCCGGCGGCGGGTTGAAAGCCTGGAGGACGTCGCCGACGAGGAGGCCGGGAGCATCCGCTCCCCAGCCGACTGCTATGAGACGGACGACTCGGTCCGCCGTGCCCTCGATAGGCTCAGCAGCAAGCTCCGCGTGGTGGTGATCCTTCGCCACTACTGGGATCTCTCGTATGCCGAGATAGCCGAGATCATGGATGTCCCTCTCGGAACCGTCAAATCGCGTCTGAACCTGGCCCTGGGCCAGATGCGCGACGATCTGGAATCCGACTTTGCCGGCCCGGCCGAACCCGTAACGGAGGCGTGAGATGAAATGCCGTGAAGTGAGGAAAGCGCTCATCCCCTACCTGGACGGCGAGGTCTGGCGGTCGGAGCGCACGCTCATCGACGCCCACTTGGCCGGATGCGAATCGTGCGAGCGGGAACTGAGCGCCTTGAGTTCCAGCCGCCGCCGGGTGGCTGGTTCGCTGAGGAACGCGGCCGCTCAGGCGGGCCCTTCTCCTCTGGCCTGGAGCCGTCTGCAGGAACGTCTGGCCGCGGAGGCTCGCGGGGACCAGAGGAGGCCCTCCTTTCGGTCAAGAGGAGGCCGCCTGACGAAGCTGAGGTGGAGGATCGCATTGGGGATCGCCGGCGCCGTGGTGCTTGCCGCCGCAGTCATCTCCGTGGTTCCCTCCTCGCGGGCCGCCGCCGGCGACTTCCTCGCCGGTCTCATCTGGCATCATTTCACGCCGCTCACACTCTCCTACCTACCCGAGGGCTTCGAGTCCGCCTATGGAACGGGCACAGTGGCAGTGGGAGCGAAGCCGGAGGTGCGTACAGAGCAGTGCCTCTACCGGGACGGGAAGTCGTTCGTGCTCGTGAAGACAGTTTCGGACACCGGTGAGCCGCTGCCGAAAGGCCAAGCGGCGAAGGTGAGTGGGCTGCCGGCTGTGCTCATCACGGGGCTGTCAGGTTCAGTGGATGTGACGCCGCCCGAGGACAACGCAGGGCCGGCGCCGTCGACATCGACGACGTACGGACAAGCTCAAGGGTCTGCCGTGCTTGAGGGCAGCGCGGTGCCAGCCGCGGAAAGCGGCATGTCGGTATCAGCGGGCACGGTCGGGGGTCCCTCCACGGTCAGTGGCAGCGACGCGCCCAGCATGGCCCCCATCACCTACACCAACGCCAACGACCTGACCTGGATCGTGGACGGCAGCCGCGTGGAGATGCTCTCCAACCTGCCGCTGGACGAGCTGCTGAAGGTCGCCGCCGGGTTGGTGCTCAGCCACGATGACTAGGCCGCGCGGCGGCCTCCGGCGCCGCGCGGCCCGAGGTCTCGCCAGGGGTAACGCGGGGCACCCTGTCCGGCGAACCCGGGAGCGCTTCGCCCGGCTTGGGTTTCGGCTCCTTCTCCGGTCTTGCCTGCCGCATGGCGATCCTCCTTTGAGCTTAAGGTGAGCGGCAATACCATCGGAGGATGGTGGTGCCATGGCGTGCCCGCGGCGAGGCGCTTTCACGGCCGGTCTTCCCGGGCGTGTCTAGGATGATGGTGAACGGGGCACACTCAGTCTGCAAGTCCCAGGAGACGAGCGCATCATCCAAAGGCTTCCGGTGAAAATTGGAGGCGGGAGGGGAAAGCGGAGCCACTTGGGGCTTGTCTTTTGTATCCCGCGCGTCGCGGAAGGTTCTCGCGCTAGACCGTCTCAGGCTTCGGCTCGCTGATCCCGTTGGAACCGCACCCAGGCCTGGATCGTATCTGCCCCGGCGTCCCTCTCCCCAAGTGTCACAAGCGCTGCGGCGCGGGCCATAACCACGAAGTGATGGGCTAGCCTGCGAGCACCCGCCTGGATCTCGGGGCTGGTCTCGCTCAGTGGCTCGGCCGCCGAATACAGCTCTCCAAGCTCTCGCCAGAACGCCTGCAGATGTTCTTCAACCACAAGGTGGACAGCGGTGCCTCCGCCCGTCGAGTGCAGATGATGCACGCCGTTCTCCGCACCGCACTGAACCAGGCTCTTCGCTGGGGATTAGTTCCCCGGAACGTCGCTACCTTGGTGGATCCCCCGCGGGCTATTCGAGAACCGGTGAACCCGATGAGCCCCGATGAAGCGCGCAGGTTCATGGAGGCCGCCCGAGGCGATCCCTTTGAGGCAGTTTTTGCCATCGCGCTCGGGCTGGGACTCAGGGTCGGGGAGGTGCTCGGATTGCGCTGGCAGGACATCGACCTGGAGGCCGGACGCCTCACCGTACGTCACGCGCTTCAGCGCGCCAAAAGCCAGGGGCTTGAGCTGGTCGAACCCAAGAGCCGCACCAGCGTGCGCAATTTGGTGCTGCCCGCTTTCGTTGTTCGGGCACTTCGCCAACAGCAGCTGCGTCAGAAGCAGCAGGTTCGATGGGGAGGCCTCAAGTGGCAGGAGAAGGACTTGGTCTTCACCTCTTCCCTCGGTACTCCGATCGAATCCAACAAGGTGAGGCGGGGATTCAAGGCGCTATTGAAGAAGACGGGGCTCCGGGATATGCGCCTTCATGATTTGAGGCACAGTTGTGCTTCGTTTCTTCTCGCCCAGGGACTTCAGCCTCGCACCATCATGGAGCTTCTGGGGCATTCCCAGATCAGCCTGACGATGAACACCTACGCCCACGTCATGCCGAGCTTGATGAGAGACACCGCCCAGAGAATGGATGCTCTCTTCGAAGAGGATGATGCCGTCCGGAGTCAGGCTGTCATCTTGGCCGTCACACCGCCGCTTGCGACCCCATCCCGCCCCGCCGCTCGATAATACGTGCCTGAATGCAGGCAGAAACATAGTGCCCCCGGGGTGAATCGAACACCCGACCAAAGGTTTAGGAAACCTCTGCTCTATCCCCTGAGCTACGAGGGCGTGAGTGGAAGCACCGATGCCGATGCGGGTCGGCGGGGCGAACGGCGATCAGCGCCCGGCCCGGTTGCTGCCCGGCCGCAGATTCTAGCATCTGAACTCTGTCACGCCGCCTACGAGCGTGGTTCGGTTTTGTATACTGGCGTTGATCGAGTACTGTTGCGCTAGAACCGAGGTTCCATGGAGTTCACCGACATCGTCAAGAACCGCCGCTCGATACGCCAGTATCAGAGCATGACCGTTCGCGACGCGACCATTCAGGAGTTGCTCGAGATCATCGGCCTCTCTGTCTCCGCCATCAACCTCCAGCCGTGGAAGATCAAGGTTGTCAAGGATCAGGAGACCAAGGACAAGATCTTCGCCGCCGCGTTCAACCAGAACCAGGTGCGCACATGCTCTCACCTTCTGATCCTGTGTGCCGACACCGACTATCCCGCGCTCATCGACAAGCTGGTGAAGACCCAAGAGGCGGCCGGCGTCGATGAGGAGATGCGGCAGGGCACCTTCCAGATGGTCACCAATGTCTCGAGCGGCATGACGCCTGAGCAGAGGCTCCGCTGGTCTCAAGATCAGGTGTACATCGCCCTGGGCAACGCGGTGAACGGGGCGTATTCACTGGGACTCGGCGCCTGTCCGATGACTGCGTTCAAGCCTGACGAGGTGGCCAGAATCCTGGAACTCCCGGCCACCGTCGTACCAACGGCGATGGTCACAGTGGGCTACTCCGCCGAACCGGGAGCGCCGAAACTCCGATATCCGGTGAGTGAGATCGTTATCTAGCGGTCCGTTCACCTTGCGGCCCATGTTAGACTCCTAGCCATGGAGGTCGTCTTCAAGAGCATATATGCGCGCGCCTGCATGGGCGCGGGTCTCGCCGTGCTCAGCGGCCTCCGAGCTTTCATCCCGGTGGGCTTCCTAGCCTTGTATTCGCGGCTCGAGTTTCGCAGCGCTCCTATCTTGGCCGGCACCGCGTTCGCGTTCCTACTGAAGACATGGGTGATCATCCTCTTGCTCGTTCTCGCGGTGGCCGAGCTCCTGCTCGACAAGGTGCTGCTCGTTTCACGCACGCGCGACCAGATCATGCAGCCCATCAAGATCGTCCTGGGGGGCATGGTATTCGCGGCAGCCATGGCCCCCGACGGCTGGATAGCCATGACCGTGTCCGGCGTACTGGGGCTGGTCATCGCCGGACTGGCCGACCACGTCCGGCGTTCGATGCGGCCCGCCGCCGCACCCAGGGGAAAAGGGGAGACGACCCCCATCATCCTCATCAGCATCTACGAGGACCTGCTCGTGCTCATCGCCACGTTGCTGTTCGTGCTCGTGCCCTTGATCGGCGCGCTGGTGGCCTGTTTCCTCGGGTTGCTGTTCTACCGGCTGCGGCGCAAGCGGCGGCGCAAGCACAAGGGCCTGCGCATCCTGAAGGGCTAGTAACGCCCCCGCCTTTCTTATGGCCTGATGGTAAGACCAAATAGGTGCTCTTGGTCGGCGTGAATGGCGAGAAGATCCGGCGGGTCCATGTCTTCGTCGAGGGCTGGGTGCAGGGGGTCTCTTTCCGTTACAACACCGTGCAGGAGGCCGTCCGCCTTGGGGTGACGGGTTGGGTGCGGAACCTTCCCGATGGGAGAGTGGAAGCCGTCTACGAGGGACCGCTGGGCGCGGTCGAAGAACTGCTGACCTGGACGCGCGGCGGACCTCGCTGGGCACAAGTGACTGGGGTCGACATCCGCGATGAAGAACCGACAGGGGAGCCGGGATTAAGNNTCCCCCGAAATCGTTGCCGCCGAGGTCTTCTAGCGGCCGCCTAGCCAGGCCGGACCGCCTAGCTGAGGTTTGCCGGCCGTTCCTCCAAAGTCACGGTGACGGTCATTTGCTTGCCGCCGCGATCGAAAACTATCTGCACGGTGTCGCCCGGCTTCTTGTCCCGAACCGATATCAGCACATCGCTTGATTCGAGGGTGTCTTTGCCGTCGATCTTGATGATGATGTCGCCTATCTTGAGACCGGCTTTGGCGGCAGGCCCGTTGGCCGTGACCGAGCCCACCTCCACCCCGCTCGAACGCGACAGGTGGTACTGCTTTTGGAGGTCGGCCGTGACTGTCTGAGTCGCCACTCCCAGGTACGCATGCGTGGCTTTGCCGGAACTGATGATCTGGTCCGCTACCGATGTGACAAGACTCGCGGGGATGGCAAAGCCAATGCCCTCCGCTCCCAGATCGGTAGACTTGACCGCATTGATCCCCACGACTTGCCCGTTGGAGTTGGCCAAAGCGCCTCCGGAGTTGCCCGGGCTAATAGGCGCGTCGGTCTGGATCAGGCCGGCGTACGTCACGACGCCGCCAGTCTCTGTCTGCACGTCCAACGAGCGATCGAGCGCCGACACGATGCCCAGAGTGACGGAGTTGGCGAAGCCCTCCGGACTGCCGATGGCAATGGTGTATTCGCCGACCTTCGGCAACTTGGTGACAAAGGTCGCCGGCGGCAGCTTGCCATCGGGAGTGATCTTTATTACGGCCAAGTCGGTCAACTCGTCACGACCGACTATCGTCGCTTTGAGCTTCTCTCCGGTGGTCAACGTCACGGTGATGGCGCTCGACGGATCTCCGTAGGGAGCAACCACATGGTTGTTCGTGATTATCATCCCGTCCGCGGTGTAGATGACTCCGGACCCTTGCACCTCGTACGCGCCCTGGCCGCCGAAAGGCCCTTGAGAAGCCGCTGTGCCCTTGACATCGATGTTGACAACACTCGGGCCCAGCAGCGTTCCCACGGTCTCAGCCGGGCTGGCGAGCCCATCCGCCGCGGTCACTATGGTCCCGCCGCCCGTGTTGAGGGTGGTAGAGTTCGAACCGGCTGTTGACGAGGTCGAGCTCGTGACGGCAGAACCCGGCGAACCCGTGGTCGTCGTCTTGCCTCCGAAGGTAAACGCACATCCGCTCACGCCCAAGCCCACGACGAGGACCATAGCCAGAGCGACCACCGTTCCCAGCAGCGCCCACCGGAGCCGTCGCGATGCCGGGCCCCCCGATTTCCCCGCGTCGATTCTTCCCATGGTCGGTTCCCTTTCCCAACAGATCTCGAATACTTGCATATTGTACCCGCCTTACCGCCGCACCAACGGTGACCGGGCGTCACCTGCGAGTTACGCCTCGAATGGTACCCCCGGGCGGATAAGAACGACGTAAGCCGCATACCTGCCTTACGTTCGCCTTACCTCCATCTGCGTACACTCCCAGCATATGGTGCTCTTTTGAATACGATGGGCCAAGTGACGGGGTATCATCCTCCGGCCGAGAAACAACAGCCGAACGATGGAGAGGCGATGAGAGTCCTCCTTGTGGAAGACGAAGAGCGGCTCGCCAACACGATCGCCCGGGGGCTGCGCAATGAGGGCATCGCCGTGGACGTCGTCCTCGACGGCAGAGCCGCCCTCGCCAAGGCAGCCGTCAACGCCTACGACGTGGTGGTGCTCGACCGCAACCTGCCCCTGGTCCATGGCGACGAAGTATGCAGGCAGTTGGTTTCCCGCCAGTGCCTCTCCCGCATCCTCATGCTCACGGCTTCGGGTTCCGTCCAGGACCGGGTCACCGGTCTCGACCTGGGCGCCGACGATTATCTTCCCAAG
>PMIZ01000063.1 GCA_003157225.1 Actinomycetota bacterium
CGTGCTCTCTATGAGCTACCCCGCCACGAGTTTTGGCAGCCAGGCGCAGATCGCGCATGGGGCGTTCGGACTGCTCACGAGGTCGCCTAGCGGCAGATGGGTTCAAGCTGTGACTCGTGATTTCGGCGGCAACCTGAAGTTCGTCGCAGGCGCCTGGAACTCAAGCTACAAGCTTGGCACGTGCGGGGTAGATCCGGCTACGAATACCGCGTGGGCCGTGCTCAACTACAACGGTGACTTCGCCGTGGGCGCGGCACCCAAGTCCTACTAGCCAGGAATAGCGGCCGCAAGGTTCGCTCTGTGCCGCGGAATCTCGGGCTGCTACCTCTCCTGGGAGGGGTAGCAGCCCGCTCCATTGCTCCAGTCCACTCGCAGCTTTGGAGCTACTGCGCGAACGGCAGGCCGGAGGCCCAGGCCCGGATGGCCTCCCAGTCGCGCTGGTCTCGTCGCGCTCTCTTGGATCGTGGCGGGTCGACGCCGCCAAAGAGCTCCTGGCTGACAGGATTCAGCCACGAGTGCTTGGCCAGGCCACGGTCCATTTGCTCTCGGCAACGGGGCCAGTTCCCCTCGGCTTCGGGCGAGCGCGGACCCAGGGCGAAGACCGCCACAGGCATGGTGCTGAGCGCCTTGCGGTTTCGCTTGAGAAAGCCGTGTGCATCTCGGTGCCACTTGCCACTGTAGAGAGGAGCCCCCAGGACTACCAGCCGGTAGTCAGTCAGGTCCTTGATTTTCTTCGCCGGTGCGAGAACCGCCGGCAATCCCCGCGCCCCGAAAGCAGCTGCCACGGCCTCTGCTACCTCCTGGGTGGAACCATGCCTGGTTGCGTACGCTATTAGGACCGCCGCACCCGCCTTGTCAGCCACTTTCACCTTCTTTTTCCGCTACCTTTGCGTTCCGGTTACACCATATTCCAACGCCATCCCTAAACTCAACACGTCGCACCGCTATATTGGCTGATCGCGAGTGAAGGAGCACCGAGCCGTGGGTCACGACGCCTTCGGGGGTGTTCGCGAGGAGACACCGTCCTTGACGCACGATGATACGAAGCTGAATGACTTCCATATCGTCGGACGGGTCGATGGTCGCTGGGAAGTGGCGTTTTCGGGCGGCAAGCATAAGCGGATTTACGAACGCCTGATCGACGCAGCCGCAGGTGCAGTGGAGTTCGGCGAGAGCAATCCTGGTCCTTGGCAGATTCGCATCGAGAGGAGCGCCTTGGGACACCGCGCGGACTCCATGCCCACGTCGAGTTCAAGATGAGGCGTCTCCGTCATCTCTAGCGACCTGGGCGCCTAGGCATAGAGTTGAGCCAGAGATGCGCAGCCCCTCCGCGTATCCCCCTGTACCTACGTCGTCTTTTCCGCCAGCGTTTCTTTGCGCGTAACCCACCGCTAACACGCGCGCCACGAGGCTCGCGTAGACTCGATCTGCACCTGACATGCGGTAGAGGGGCCTGGGGAAGCATGCTTGTCGAGGAGGGCGGGAAAGCTCCTTCCTCCTGCCTTCCTCGTTCGACTGGCGCATGTAGGCGACGACGCGGATCATTGAGCAAGTGAGATGCTGACACCCCTGATTGTCAGGAACTGGCCCTTGGTGACCTCGATGGAGAACGGTGCAAACGGAATGTCGTTAGAGACAATGTGCTCAGGCGTGCCGTCGGCGCTGCTCGCGATCTGCCAGTACGCGGTGTCCCCCCAGACCGTGCCCTTGTACTTCCCTGGCGCAATGTCCGTGCCGACAAGGTAGTTTCCATCCGTGATGTTCTGCGAACCGACCGAAGCCGATTTCACGGCGTCCGCCGGCGCTATTGTGAGCAAGGAGAGCGTCAGATACTGCCCATTGCTCACCTCGACATAACACTGTCCGGTAACGCCGACGTTGGCAATGATACTGTCCGCTGAGCCAGTCGCATCGCTTGCCGTCTGCCAGGACGCGTTGTCGCCCACCTTGGTGCTCTTATATAGGCCGGCCGGGATATCGGTGCCCACTTGATAGGTCCCGTCGGACCACGTCTTGGCACCCGGGGCCACTGCGGCGGTGGTAGAGGTCTCCGAGACGCTTGTGGCCGGAGCGGTGCCCGAGGTGGTGGTGATGGTAGTCGGCGCGAGTGCGGACGAAGTAATGCTGGCGCCGGTCGAACCGCAGCCGGCGACCGAGATGGCAAGTAGCAGGACGACCGACATGACGACTGTAAGCCTCAAGATACGCAAAACCCCTCCTGTTCGATTCTTCCCGCTCCTAGCGCACGGCTAGAGCGTCCTTCACACACTTGCGCCGCCGCTCGCGACGTCAGCCCGCAGAAGAGGGGGGAATGGGCCTCAGGGCCGATTCCCCCCTTCTCAGGTGGCTGGTGGACTGCTTACTGGCGGAGGACCGGTTAGGACCCGATCTGCGAGATCTCTTGCAGAACAGCGCTGTGGAGAGCGCTCGGCAGCGGAGCATAGCCAAGGCTTTGGGCAACCTTCGTGCCGTCACTGCCCAAGGCCCAGGTGACAAAAGCTTTGAAGGCCGCAGCCTTGCCCGCATCGGGCCACTTATTGTAAGCCAGCAGGTAGGTGCTGGTCACGATGGGATAGGCTTGGGCGTTGGCGCTATTGCTCACCAGAGGCAGAAGGTTGAAATCGGCCGGGATCTTGATGCCTTGGGCGGCGGCCGT
>PMIZ01000491.1 GCA_003157225.1 Actinomycetota bacterium
TCACCAGCCTGTTGGTGATGACGTCCAAGCGATGGGTCACGTTCTCCAGCCCTTCGTGGCGGAAGCGGATCTCCAGCTCGCCGGCGCGCATCTCGTCGAGAAGATCGTGGACCTGGATGGGGTAATCCCGCATGATCTGCGCGTACTCCGCCGCGTAGCGCTGGGCCCGTCCGCCGATGGTCCTCGGGTCCAACCGGTGCCGCTTGAGTTCGCCGGCGTACTTCCGGCCCATCTCGAAGATATCCAGATCCGGATAGAGGTTCTTGACCACGCCTTCCATCGTGAGGAGGGCCTTGTCCAGTAGCAGGAAGCGGCTGGGGAGATGCAGGTGCAGAGCGTAGACCATCTCGAACACCTGGTGCAGCAGCGCGCCCATGTCCACGTTCCGCGACGACATGCCGAAGTAGCGACTGAAGCCCTCTTCTATCGCCTGGGTTACCGCCTCGTCGCTGGACGGGGCCCACTCCACTCCCAGGCGCCGCAACGAGCGCTTGATGCCGGGAATGTCGGAATCCATGACGTGCAGGAACAGCCGGACGCCCTCCTCCAGGTCTTCGGAGCGGAGGAAGCCGGCGGTGCCAAAGTCGAAGAGGGCGAGACGGCCTTCCCCCAGGTAGGCGATGTTGGCCGGATGCGGGTCGGCGTGGAAGAACCCGTGCTTCAGGATCTGCTTGAACCAGCAATCGGCCACGGCGGCCGCGACGATGCGCTTCTCCTCCGCGGGCAATTCAGCGACCGTTGGGCTGTTGAGCGTGGGACCGTCGATGCGCTCCATGGTGAGCACGTGGCTGGTGGTATGGCTCCAGTGGACGCGCGGGATGCGGACCGGGCCCTCGTCGCCGAAGTTCTTGGCGAAGTGCTCGGCGTTGCGGGCCTCCAGGATGTAGTCGAGCTCGCGCTGGATGGCGTGGGAGAACTCGTTGACCACGGAGACCGGCGAGAAGCCGACCTCCAGTCTGCCCTCGAGCAACTCCGCCACCTGCAGCAGCACGTCCACGTCCTTGCGGATCTGCCGCGCGGCCCCGGGACGCTGCACCTTCACCACCACGCGCTCGCCGCCGGGCAGGACGGCTCCGTGCACTTGCCCGATCGACGCCGAGGCCAAAGGCTGCTCCTCGAAGCTCTCGAAGGCCTGCTCCAAGGTCAACCCCAGTTCCTGCCGTATCACCTCGCCCGCCACCGCCACATCGAGCGGGGAGGCGTGGTCCTGGAGCTTCACCAGTTCCAGGACGATGTCGAGCGGCAGGATGTCGGGGCGGGTGCTGAGAAGCTGCCCGAACTTGACGAAGGTGGGACCCAGCTCGTCCAACATCTCCCGGATGTGCCGCCCGCGCTGCGCGGGCGGTGGCGGGTTCGGTCGCCGCCAATGCCTCAAGCCGGGAGGGATGCGGTGCCGCTCGAAGAAATACCCGAACCCGTGGCGGAAGGCGACCTCCGACACTTCCCGGATCCGGTCGAGGTTGCGGATGCGGGTGAGCAGGCCGGGGTGTCTCGCCGGAGCGGAGGGCACTATGCGCCTTTGCTGAGAGGAATATCCAGGGCCGGAGCCTGCGTCAGTCGCCCATGCCGGCGCCGCCCGTTACCGGCTCATCAGCGGCCGGCTTGGCTTCGAGCAGGGCTATCCGGTACTCCAACTGGCGGACGCGCATCTCCAGGTCTTCCACTTCCCGGCGCTGGGCGAGGCCCAGGTCGCGGAGCGCCCCTTGTAGCGACGAGTCCGCGCGCTTCATGGCCGACCGAGCCTCGTCGCGGCTGCGGGCCACGAGCTTGTCCACCATGGCACTGCCCTCGTCGGTGCTGAGCTGGCCCCGGCGGACGAACTCGTCCACCAAGGCCTGCACTTTGTCCTTGGTGAAGGCCGCAGCCCCCACTCCTGCCAAGAACGTCCGTTCGATCAAGTCGCGGATACTCTGACCGTTCTCAACCATAGCATCCTCCTTTCGGCGGGACGTATGCCCGGTTCGGGCGCCGGGCCCGGCTCACTTGCCGGGCGGTCGCTTGGAGTTGGTTTTGCCCTTGTTGGACTTAGACGATGCCCCGCCCTGCTTCGGCTTGGGCTTCGACCCACCGCTCGGCCGCGGCTTGGCGCCACCGGCGACCGGCGAGGCTTTCGCCGTCGACGGTTTGGCCGTCGCCGTTGCAACCACGGGCTCGTCCGCCATGACGGTGCCGCCACCGGCGACAGCCAGAGCCATGCGCTTCTTGTAGCGGGCCTCACGCGATTTCCACAGCACCACCAGAGGCGACGCCACGAAGAAGGACGAGTAGGTCCCGGTAAGCACGCCGATGGTGAGCGCGAAGGCGAAGTCCTTGAGCGTCGGGCCGCCGAAGATGAGGATCGACACCAACGGCAAGAGTATCGCGATGCTGGTGTTGATGGACCGGTTCAGGGTCTGCCGGATGGACAGATCCACCATCTCGCCGTAGGTCTCCTTCTTCATGAGCAGCGTGTTCTCGCGCATTCGGTCGTACACGATGATGGTGTCGTGCACCGAGTACCCTAAGATCGTCAATATGGCGGCGACCGTCGCAGAGGTGACCACCCTCCCGGTAGCGGCATAGATGCCGAGGGTCAATCCCACATCATGGAACAGCGCCACGATGGCCGGTATGGCGAACTTGATCTCGAAGCGGATGGTCAAGTACGCGATGATGGCGAGGATCGCGATGGCGCAGGCGATGAACGCCCTGTTGGTGGTATCGCGGCTGAAACTGCCGTACACCTGGTCGGTGCTCGTCGACCCGGCCTCCACCTTGTACTTGCTGTCAAGCGCAGAGACCACAGCTTTGGCCTGGGCAGTCTCCTGGTCCGGTGTGCTGCTCCGGAAGGTGACCATGAAGCTGTGGGTGTTGGCGGCACCCGTGACTTCCTGGACCACCGGGTCCTGGATGCCCTGAGCTACGGCCACCGAACGCACCTGGTCCACGGTGGCGGTCTGCGTCAGGCCTACCTGTACCCTGCTGCCGCCCTTGAAGTCGATCCCGAAGTTGAGTCCCAGGATGAAGATGGCGATGATGGCGAACACTGTGACGGCGCTGATAGTGCCGAGGAACCACCAGCGGTACCGCATGAACGGGTAGATCTTCCAGTTCCTGGTGGCGTTCACGTGCAGGCCCAACATCTTGGGATTGCGGAACGGCTTCCAACCGCTCAGCAGTTGCAGCATGGACCGCGACACCAGCACGGCCGTGAACATGGAGAGCATGACCCCGATACCGAGCGTGAGAGCGAAGCCTTTGATACCGCCCGTGGCCGCCCAGAACAGGATGATGGCGGTGATGATGGTGGTCATGTTGCAGTCGAAGACCGCCCTGAACGCCTTCTTGAAGCCTGCGCTCGTGGCTGCCCCAACCGTCTTGCCACCGCCCACCTCGTCCCTCATGCGGGCGAAGATAAGCACGTTGGCATCAACGGCCATGCCGAGAGTGATGATCATACCGGCGATGCCGGGCAGGGTCATGGTCACTCCGACGGCATTCAGGATGCCGATGAAAAGCACGCTGTAAATGATGAGAGCAACACTCGCGACCACTCCAAGCAGCCGGTAGTACGCGATCATGAAGACCATGATGAGAAGGATCCCGATGGCGCCGGCAAGCAGAGCTTGGTTGAGCGCGGCCTTGCCCAGTGTCGCCCCCACCATGTTGGTCGAGACCTGAGTCAGCTTGATGGGAAGGGCGCCGGTCTGGAGCACAAGAGCAAGGTTCTTCGCTTCGGCGAGCGTGAACTTGCCGGTGATCTCGGCGTTGCCGCCAGAGATCTCATCCAGCACCCGGGGCGCGGATTGCACGTCACCGTCAAGCACGATCGCCAGGAGTTGATCCTTGCCGGTGATCGTGGCTGTCTCCGACATCTTCTTGGTGATCTGGTCGAAGATGGTGGCGCCGTCGCTGTTGAACTGCATGTCGACCTTGGGCTTGTTCGTCGTGCTCTCGTATGACTGCTGCGCATCCTTGAGCGTGGCGCCGGTGAGCTGCGGCTGGGTGGTCACCAGGTAGTACTTATCGCCCGCGGGATTTCCGTTCACCCAGTGGACGATCTCATGAAACCCGGACAGCGCCGCCAGGGCGTCGGTGGTAGCCACCTCTGCTGCCTTCAAGGCATCTGCCTGACTCGCGTAGGCAGTGCCGAAATTGTTCACTTCCATGAACTCGAGCACAGCCGTCTTGCCGATGATGTCGAGCGCCGTCTGGGCGTCTTTGATTCCTGGAAGCTGTATGGAGATCTTGTTGTTCCCCTGCCGCTGGATCTCAGGCTCAGTCACGCCCAGCTTGTTGATCCGGTTCTGGATGATGGTCTCCGCCCGATCGAGCTTTGCGACATCTGTGCCGTCCGGAGCCTGAAGGATCACGGCCAGCCCGCCCTGCAGGTCGAGGCCGAGATGAGTTTTGGACAGCGGGAATGCGAAGTAGGCGAAAACTCCCAGAAGTATCGCTACCAGCACCAGTATCCCGGCGTCACGCTGAATTCTGGACAAGGGCGCACCTTCCTCCGGAACGGTTCGACTTATCGGTGTGTTTGGCCGCGCAAGCGCCACCCCGCGGCCAAGCCACGAGGATAGGTCACCGGCACGGCCCTGTCAACGAAGTAAGGGGTCGTAGGAGCCCCAAGACCATCTGGACCGAGGCGCGAGTCTCGCCGCCTAGGACGCACCGTTCGAGGAATCCTGGTCTGACTCGTCGGTGGTCTCAGTGCTCTCGTTCGCGTACTCGTCGTCCGCGGGCTCCTCGATCTGGGCTGCGCGTTTGCCGCGGGCACCCGTGGCCCCATCGGGAGCGACGTTCTTGACTTCGGCGCTGTCCCTGACGATCTCGACGACTGCGCGGCGGGCGATCTTCATGTTGACACCCTTCGCCACCTCGACGACCACCGTGGCGTCGTCGACCTTCTTCACCTTGCCGTATATGCCGGCCGCGGTCTGAATGGTGTCGCCCCTTTTGAGCGTCGACAGCAGGCTCTGATGAGCTCTCCGCTGCCTCTGCTGAGGCCGTATGGCCATGAAATAGAAGATGGCGATGAACGCCACGACGTAGATGATCAACATCCAGGATGAACTGGGCAAACTGTCCTCCTTGTCAAGTTTCCCCCAGGTAGTGGGGCAAATATGGACCCTGTGTGCGCGACCGCATATGTTACCACGCAGCGCCCGTTGCGCCGCGCGAAACGCCGAACTCACCAGCCAGTATCGCCTCCCTGGCTCGCCTCACCAGGCGAGTCATGAAGCACAGGTTGTGCTCGCTCAGCAGCATGAGCCCTAGGATCTCCTTCTGCATCACAAAATGCCGGATGGCTCCACGGGAGAAGCCCGTGCACGCGGTGCAGGGGCAGCCCTCCTCCAGGGGAGCCTCGGACAGTGCATGCTCGGCGTTGCGCAAGTTCAACCGGCCCTCGGGCGTGAACGCAGTGCCCATGCGCGCGGTGCGGGTCGGGAGCACACAGTCGAACAGGTCGACACCTCGCGCTATCACTTCCAGAACCCCCTCGGGATCGCCGATTCCCATGAAGTACCGCAGCCGATCGTGCGGTAGCAGTGACGTGGTGAACGCAGTGGTCTCGAGCATGGCCTGGCGGTCCTCGCCGACTGTCAGCCCGCCGATGGCGTAGCCTGGAAAACCGATGTCGAGCAGCCGCGCGGTGCTCTCGCGGCGCAGCCGTTGGTTCACTCCACCCTGAGTGATGCCGAGCAGCATCTGCGGCCCGTCCGTGCCCATCCCGTCGCTGGCTTGGTGCGCACGCTTGCAGCGGGCGGCCCACGCAGCGGTGCGATCCACGGCCTCGCCGACCTCGGCTTCCGAGGCCGTCCCGGGCGGGCACTGATCGAGACACATGACGAAGTCGGCACCCAAGGCGGCCTGTTCCGCCATGGCGCGCTCCGGGGTGAAGCCGTGCTTGGACCCGTCGTAGATGGACCGGAATTCCACGCCGGAATCGTCAATGCGGGCCGTCGCCTTGAGGCTGAACACCTGGTAGCCACCACTGTCGGTGAGTATGGGGCCGTCCCACTGCATGAACCTGTGAAGGCCGCCAAGGGCGCGAACCACGTCGCTTCCCGGCCGCAGTGCCAGGTGGTAGGTGTTGCCAAGAATGATCTGTGCGCCCACCGCCCGCAGACGGTCCGGCGACATGGCCTTGACCGTCCCTTTTGTGCCTACAGGCATGAAACACGGAGTCTCAACGAGACCCCGAGGCGTCAACAGCAGGCCCGCACGCGCCTGTCCGTCCCGGGCCTGCACCGTGAAGGGGAAGTCGGGGATGCCGTCAAGCGTGCGCACAGACTACCTCCTGGTCCCGCGCGAGGGGGCATCTATCAACATCGCGTCTCCGAAGCTATAGAAACGATACCGGAGGGCTATGGCCTCGGCATAGGCGGCGCGCAGGCGATCGGACTCCGCGAAGGCCATCGTCAGCGCGAGCACGCTGCTGTGAGGCAGATGGAAGTTCGTAAGAAGGGCGCCCACCGCGCGGAAACGATATCCGGGCGTGATGAAGATCTGGGTGGACCCGCTCAGTGTCGCCTTGTCCGCAGCCGGGGATCCCCCATCGAGGATGCCGTCCCGCGCTAGCGTCTCGAGCACCCGTGTCGCCGTGGTGCCAACCGCCACCAGCCGCTCACCCGAGTCGATGGACGCGCGGATAGTCCCGAGTGCTAGGGGGCTGACCGAGTAGGCCTCGCTGTGGATAGGAAGGTCTTCCACCGTGGTCTCCCTT
>PMIZ01000421.1 GCA_003157225.1 Actinomycetota bacterium
ACAACGTCGTGGACGTGACCAACTACGTGCTGTGGGCGCTCGGGCAACCGCTGCACGCCTTCGACCTGCAGAGCATCCGAGGGAGACGCATAATCGTGCGGCGGGCCTTGCCGGGCGAGCAACTGACCACCCTGGACAACGAGCGGCGAGTGCTGACCGAGGACATGCTCGTCATCGCCGACGCCGAAAGGGCCTCCGTGGTGGCGGGCGTCATGGGGGGGTTGGAAAGCGAGATCACGGAGAAGACCACCGACATCCTTCTCGAAGCGGCCAACTTCTTTGGACCTTCGATCATGCGGACTGAGTCAGCGCTGGGGTTGCGCTCGGAGGCTTCGACCCGCTATGAGAAGGGCCTCGACCCCGAGATGATCCCGCTGGCCATGGACATGGCCTGCAGCCTGTTTGTGCAGGTATGCGGGGGGACTGTCTCTGTGGGCACCATCGACGTGCGCAGCGAGCCCCGGCCACAGCGGGTGCTCGATCTGCGCCCGGCGCGCGTCGAGCATGTTCTTGGCGCTGCGGTGCCTCCGGACGAGATGGAGGGCATCCTCACTCGCCTGGGATGTGAGGTCAGCACGCATGGCAAGGACTTCACTGTGGTCGTGCCGACCTTCCGCGCCGACCTCGAGCGTGAGATCGACCTCGTCGAGGAGATCGCGCGGGTCCACGGTCTGGACCGGATCCCATCGACGCTTCCTACCCGGCGCTCCGGCCGGGGGCGCCTGAGCCCCGGGCAAGCGCAGGTTCGGCACATCGAAGACCTACTCGTGGGCGCCGGATTGACACAGGTGATCACGTATAGTTTCGGCGACGACAGGTGGCCAGAACGTCTGCGCCTGGATGGGGACGATCCGCGGCGCCAGAACGTCAAGATCGCCAATCCGCTGAGTGGCGACCAAGCGGCTATGCGGACTATGCTATTGCCCGGTCTGCTTGCTACAGCGCAGCGGAACGTGTCGGTGCGAGAGGAACTGGTGCATATCTTCGAGGTCGGGCGCGTCTTCCAACCGGTTGGCGCGATGCTTCCCGAAGAGCGGATGCGTCTTGGATTGCTCATCCACGGTGGTTGGGAGCCCGATTCGTGGCTGCGCTCGTCTGTAGGTGTCGACTACTTCTTGGCGAAGGGACTGATCGAGCGTCTTTGCTCGGCACTGAATGCCACCCTCGAGTTTGAGCCAGGGCAAGAACCCTTCCTGCACCCGGGGAAGAACGCAACCGTCCACGATTCGAGCGGAAATGCCGCCGGCTGGTTGGGCGAGATACATCCGCTGGTGCTGCAAGCCTATGACCTCCGTTCGCCCGCGGTCGCGGTCGAGCTGGACGTGCCGGTACTGCTGCTCGCCGGTGCGGCGCCGGCATTCCGGGATCTACTCGCGTACCCCGTGGTAGAGCAAGACCTGGCGGTCGTGGTGGACGCGTCGGTGCCCGCCGCGGTCGTGGTGGCGAGTCTACGACGCGCGGGGGGCGAGCTCCTTCAGGAGGTCGACGTGTTCGACGTGTACGAGGGGCGGCAGGTAGCGGAGGGCAAGAAGAGCCTCGCGCTCCGCCTCAGTTTCCGTGCCGCGGAGCGCACGTTGAGCGAAGCCGAAGTCAATGCCCAACGGGCGCGGATGCTCGAGCACTTGAAGACCGAAGTTGGTGGAGAACTTCGGGCCTAACCTAAAGACGCGTCTCGTTTCGTGAGGGTCGCCGCGAACGTAGCTTGCCTCCTCCTTGTATGCGCTTGCATGGTGCCGTATAGTCATGCAGCCGTTCGCCTGACGGGCGGCAATGGGCTGCGACGGAAGCGAGACGGAAGGGCATGACGTGATCACGGCGAGCATCGTAGGGGCCACCGGTTACACCGGCGCGCTCCTGACCGACATCCTGGCAGCGCATCCCGACGTGCAGTTGCGCGCTCTCACCTCCAAGTCGTATGTCGGTCGACGGGTCTGCGACATCTTTCCGCGGCTGCGAGTCGAAGGGCAATACGTCGAATACTCGTTGCCGGTCGTGGGCAAGTCGGATGTGGTCTTCGTGTGCTACCCGCACGCCGAGGCGCACCCGGCGGTGGCCGATCTCGTCGACGCGGGATGCAGAGTGGTGGACCTGAGCGCCGACTTCCGGCTCAAAGACTCCGCTGCCTACCTCTCGTGGTACGGTTTCGACCACCCGCGCTCCGACTTGGTGGCCGAGGCCGTATATGGGCTTCCTGAGGTCTACCGGGAGCAGATCCGGAATGCTCGACTGGTTGCCAACCCGGGGTGCTACCCGACCGGGATGTTGCTTGGGCTCTTGCCGCGCGCCGGCGACATCGATGACCTGGGCGTCATCGTCGATTCTAAGTCCGGGGTTTCCGGGGCCGGACGGACTCCCTCGGAGAAGACGCACTTCTGCTCCGTGACCGAGGATTTCAGCAGCTACAGCGAAGTGACACACCGTCACACGGCTGAAATGCTGCAAGAGTTGGCGCTGGCGACGGGAGGCGCTGTCTCGGTGTCGTTCACGCCACACCTACTCCCGGTAGACCGGGGTATCCTGAGCACGTTGTACTTCCGGCCACGCGGCGGCCTTGTGGGTACGGACACGCTCACCGAGAGGTATCGGGCCTTCTACGCGAACGAGCCCTTCGTGGAGGTGTGTGAGCGGGTACCGGCGCTGTCTGAGGTGAGCCATACGAATTTCTGCCGCATGGCGGTGCGCGAGGATGAGAGAGCGGGGCTGG
Organism: Actinomycetota bacterium; assembly: GCA_003157225.1. The sequence continues at coordinate 2,705 of PMIZ01000421.1, forward strand.
TCAAGGTCTTCACCGTCATCGACAACCTCATGAAGGGGGCCTCGGGGCAGGCCGTGCAGAACATGAACCTGATGTTTGGATTGTCGGAGGATCAAGGACTGAGGAGGGGGACATGAGCGATACCGTCAACGGAGGGCCTAACCACCCGATAGTGGTCGCTCCTCTCGCTTCGCGTTTCTTCGCTCTACCTGAGGGCGTTCAGTTGGTCGAGCCTGGCGGCGCTTCGCCTGGGGCCACGCACCCGGCCGGTCTTCTTGGCAGCGGCGTGGTGGCGGGGCTGAAGGACAGCGGACGGCCGGACATCGGGGTCCTTGCTGTGGCGCCTGCGTGGCGGCAGCAGGCGGCCTCGGCGGCGGTCTTCACGACGAACGCCTTTGCGGCGGCGCCGATAGTGGTCAATCGCTCCGCCTGCCGCTTGGATGGTCTCCTGGCGGTGGCGGTGAGCAGCGGCAACGCGAATGCCTGCACCGGACCGCAGGGGCTGAGTGTGGCCAGGGCCATGCAGAGAGCCTGCGCGGACGGCATCGGCGTGCCGGCCGATCAGGTGGCCGTCGGGTCCACCGGCATCATCGGCGTTCAGCTCGACCCGGCCATTGTGGTAGCCGGGGTCCGCGCGGCCTCGGCCGCGCTCAAACCCGACGGCGGCCCGGAGTTTAACCGTAGCATCATGACCACCGACCGCTTTCCGAAGACGTGTGCCTTCACGGTTGAGACCCCCGACGGAGCCGTCAGACTCGGGGTGTGCGGCAAGGGGGCTGGGATGATCGCCCCGGCCATGGCGACGATGATCTGCGTCGTGACGACCGACGCTGTGGTCGCCGCGGGAGACATGCAGGGCATGCTTGGCTCCGCGGTAGACCGGTCCTTTAACCGGATCACGGTCGATGGCGAGATGAGCACCAATGACATGGTGCTGTTCCTGTCGAGCGGGGCCTCCGGGGTGACGCTTAAGGGCCAGAGCCTGCGGCTGTTCGAGCAGGCGCTCCAAGCCATGCTGCTGAGAGTGGCGCTCATGATGGTCGCCGATGGCGAGGGAGCCACCAAGATCATGCGTGTCCGGGTGGTGGGCGCTGAGACGGATTCTCAAGCCGTCTCGGTTGCTCGCGCTATCGCGGACTCGCCCCTTGTGAAGACGGCGATGCATGGCGGAGACCCAAACTGGGGGAGGATCATCAGCTCGGCGGGTGCGGCCATGGCGGGCCGCTCGCTTCCCAACG
>PMIZ01000470.1 GCA_003157225.1 Actinomycetota bacterium
CTCGCCTCCCCCGTAGGGTACGGCTGCGGCCTCCTCGTAGCTCAGGTTCGCCGGCATCGTTGTGATCGCCCCGTCTTCGGGGTTCTCGCGCAGGCAGATGTACTCCGCGTAGGCTCCCAGCCCGATGCCCGTTGCCGAGAAGACCCGGTCGCCCTTCCTGAGCGACCTGACATCTCTGCCTACCGAATCGACGTCACCGGCAAGCTCATGCCCGAGCACGGGTCGTCTTGGTTTGCGGATGCCGAACCCCAGCCGCATAGGCAACCAGACCCAGGAGGGGAAGTCGAATCTCCGCAGCTCGCAATCAGCCGCGCCCACCGTTGTGGCGCGGATTCGAACCAGCACTTCGTCGTCCTTCGGAACGGGCTTCGCCACGTCTCTGACTTGAAGAACATCCGGTGATCCGTAGTCCGTGCAAAGTACTGCTCTCATGGGTCTCCGGTTCGCGCGCTCGCAGTGGCCCCAATCTGTCGGTCTAACGTCGCAAATCAGCCTGAGCCGAGCTTCCCAGCGATAGGCTGCATTTGCTTGTTGGCCTTCATTGCATAAGTGAGGAGCGCCTTTGCCTGCGCATATTCCGACGGTTCAACATGTGTGAGATCCAATCGGTAGACCCCTTCGTCAGCCTCGATCGTGATAGAAGGAAATGTGATCTTGACCTTCCGGACGGTTGACAAGCGCACCGTAACCGTCCCTTCGAGACCACTCGTGCGGAGTGTCAGAAGATCGCCTTCGCACTTAACATTCTTGTAGATCGTATGCTTCATCATTCGGTCATCATGGTTTGGCCAACGTATTGCGCATGAGCCGCGATTCAGTGCGGCGAAATCAGTGTAGCGTGCTGGAGTGGGCTCGATGCGCCGGTTGGGCGTCGCCGCTACCACTGCTCCCAATACACCCGAAGGCCGAAGCGATGGTTCCGCGAGACGACCACCCTCGCTTCGAGCTCGTGGCCGTCGGTGAAGGCGAAGCTGAACGAATCCAGACCCACAGAAAGCGTCTCTATCTCACCGCCGTGCGACATTGCCACTTCTGAGGCGATGTCGCACACCTCAAGAGCATACGGCGCATCGTAGTCGAGCGGCGAAGCGACGTCTTCGACGTCCGCCGAATGCATGACAACCAGCTGCTCATCTGTCGGTACTCCCTGCCCGCCGAGCCATCGCATGTGGTCGCCTGCGAGAAAGGCGATGACCCACGAACCGTTGTCAAGGTTGAGCAGGTAGCCACTGGTTCCCGCGCTCGAACTCACGACTCGCCGGCCCCGCCACTATTCGGCGGTAGCGAGACTTCATGCGTCTGGGGTGCGTCGACGTGTCCTTCTGCACAGCACATGCCGTGGACAGACCAAGAACGAACTTGAGTGGCTTGTCAGGATCCGCGCCGTCGGCGTATCCCCACAGATCGATGGTACGGTCCACGTCTGTTGTGAGTTCATCCAAAACCAGAGCGGTGGCGGAAGCATCCATCTGTCCAGTGACCGGTCCGATTCCGGTTGGCAGCGGAAGCCACGTGGCACGATCTGGCGAACACGAAGTTGCAGCGTCCGATTCTTTGGTGGGGCGCGCGCCGCCAGGGGCTGCCGGTTCGATGAAAATCACATAGCCATGCGAGGACTTGCAGATTGCCTGGACCTGCGCCGGGCGCGCCTTCGCTGACTCTGCGACCCAGAACGTACGGCCAATCTCCGTGCAATCCTCCATCTTCCGACCGAAGATTGCGGCCGCGTCCTCACCGGCGTGCGCGCCCATCACGCTGATGACGCACTCTGATGCACGGAGCGCTTCATCGAGTAGCGACATGAACCCATCCCCCCGAGTGTGGCTAGCAAGCGCTATCCAGTCTGCATAACTCCACGAATGCGGCCCCCGACTGTCTGCATAAGCTGCCTCCAGTGTGACGAGCAGTTGCTCAAGCACCTAAAGAAGGACTCCGGAGTAGGGTCGCAAACCGCACGAAGGCCAGCGTCGGCCTTTGGATCGATCATGGCGAAACGAGCCGAATCGGCGATGGTCAGTCTGCTACACCGGAAGCGTCCGTAGCAGGGTGTCGTGAAGCGCCGCCCCCCGCCGGATGGCGTCCTTGCCGTACTTCTCCCTGATGGCGTCGAGCTTGAGGTCCAGTTCCCTGAGCAGGGGCAGTTCCTGGTCGAAGAGGTCGTCCTGCCAAGCTCGCGGTACCAGGTTGCTGAGCCCTACCCCCACCAGCCGCAGGTGGTAACGCCGGCGCCTTCCCTGCCGGAACAGTGTGAGCACCTCCTCGAAGAGGGCCTCGTCCACGTCGAGGGGCCGGGACAGGGTATGCGAGCAGGTGTGGGTGACGAAGTCGGAGTAGCGGATCTTCACCGTCACCGTGCGAGCCTCCAACCGCTTGCGCCGTAGACGGCGGCAGACGTCTTCGGTGAGCGCGATAAGCGTGGACTCGAGCTCGACGATGTCGCACACGTCCTCCTCGAAGGTGTGCTCGCGCGAGATGGACTTCACTTCCTCGTGGGGAGTCACCCGGCGCGGATCCTCTCCCCGGGCGTGGTGAGCGAGCATCTCTCCCCACTCGCCGAACGAGAGACGTAGCAGGTGCGGCGGCACCCCGGCCAGATCTGCCACAGTGACCACCCCTCGATCGCGCAGTTGCTCGAGGAGATGGGGACCTACCCCGGGCAGGCGCTCGACCGGCAGAGGCGCGAGAAAGTCGGCTTCGGTGCCCGGCGGGACCACGGTAAATCCGGCCGGCTTCTGGAAATCGGAGGCGACTTTCGCCATCAGTTTGTTGGTAGCCACGCCTACGGAGATGCTGAGCTTGAGCTCATCGGCCACCCGTTGTTGGATGAGCCGGGCGGTGCGCACAGGTGGGCCGAACAACTGCTCGGTGCCGGTGAGGTCGACGTAGGCCTCGTCGAGGCTCATCTGCTCCACGAGCGGCGAGTAGCAGCCGAGCAGGGTCATCAGGCGCCGGGAGTACTCGCAGTAGAGCTTATGGTGCCCGGTGAGATACACCCCGTGCGGGCAGAGACGTCTCGCGGTGCGCAGAGGCATGGCCGAATGCACCCCATAGCGCCGGGCGATGTAGTTGGCGGTAGACACCACCCCACGCTCGCCACCACCCACGATCACCGGCTTGCCCCGCAGAGAAGGATCGTGGTTCTCTTCCACGGCTGCGAAGAACGCGTCGAAGTCGAGGTGCGCTATCACCCGGTAGGGAGCCCGGGGACGAATGATGATCTCTCCCCTTTTCATGTGGAAAAGGATAGCCGAACATTTGTTCGCTTACAAGGGGGCGCAGGAATACTACGCGGAGCGCCGAGCCGAGCAGAAAGTCCTCTACCTTCCAAGAAGCAGCATGCGTTCCCTGCAGAAAACGTCTTGTGAGTACTCTCACATCAGCTGAAGCAGAGGGCACAGACTGCCGGTCAGTCGATCTTGCCGGCCAGTTCCTCGAATCCTGGGCGCCCCATCAGCGCATACGTGGCCTGTTTGCTCAGCTCCACCCCGGGCTGGTTGAACGCATTGACGTTGTACAGCTCGCCGCTGATGGCCGTGGCCATCTCGAACAGGTAGAGCAGCGCACCCACCGAGAAGGCGTCCACCCTGGGCAGCGTGATGGTCAACGAAGGCCGGCCCTTCTGCGCCAGTGCCCAAGCCGTGGAGCGCTGTTCGGCCGACATCAACTCGGCCAGGGTGTGGCCACCCAGATAGGCAAGGGACTGGGCTTCGGCGTCGGGGGCCGGGATGGTCACGGTGTGAGCGAAGTTCCTGACGCCGACGAACGTGAAGACCTTGTTGTCCGGGCCCTCGGCATACAGCTGCAACTGGGAGTGCTGATCGGTCACCCCCAGGCCCTTCACCGGCAGCGGCCCCACGTGGACCGTCCGGCCTTGGCGGTCGATCTCCTTGCCCAGGCTCTCGGCCCAGAGCTGCCTGAACCAGTCGGCTACGTCCCGGAGGCGCGCGGAATACGGCATCATCACGCTGATGCTCCGGCCGAACTCCGTGTCCTCGAGATACTGCACGCCCGCGAAGGCGCAGGCCGGGTTCTCCCAGCCCGTGGCATCCGCCGTCCATTCGGCCATGTCCCGGGCCCCGGCGAGCAACGCGGTAACGTCCACGCCGGTCATCGCGGCCGGAAACAGGCCGACCGGGGTGAGTACGGAGAATCTTCCTCCCACCGAGGCCGGCAGAGCGAACATGCGTACGCCTTGGACTTCTCCGATCTTGCGAAGGGCACCGGTTCCGGCGTCGGTGGTGAAGACGAGATGATCCTTCACCGTACCCGCGCCGAGCGCGGCTGCCAGTCGCTCGCGCACCACCAGGTAGCCCGCCATGGATTCGCCGGTCGTGCCCGACTTGGAGATGACATTCACCAGCGTCCGGTCGAGATCGAGCCGGTCTAGAAGAGCGGCCGTCTCGTCCGGGTCGATGTTGTCGAGCACGTAGAGCCGCGGCCTGAAGTCGCGGCCGGCCGCGCTCAGTTCGTTGTAGTAGAACGGGAGCAGGGCGGTGGCGAGGGCCGTGATACCCAGAGCCGACCCTCCGATACCGATCGCCAACAGGCTTTCGTAGCGGCCGAGGCTCTCGGCGGCGAAATCCAGGAGCGGCGCCGGGTCTTCGCGAGGTAGGTCCATCCACCCCATCATCCCCACGCCGGCTGCCCCGAGAACCGCCGTGCGCGCGCTCTCCAGCCGGGGAACGAATGCATTGAGCATCCCGCGAGTCAGCCCTCCCCGGGCGTCGTCCGTTGTGCAGCGCTCCATCTCGAGCGACAGTCTCTCGACCATCTGTGCCCCCTTCTCTCGGGCGCGCGCTCGCGCGGCGCGCCCGTCGTCCCGGCGTGGGCCATCGTTCACAATCCTCGTCTGATTCTATATGCTCCTCCCGAGGGCGTGAAGTGCCGGTGAGACACGCGAGCGTGATGAGGTGCCATGACAGGACAGGCGGAGACAGGCGACCAGAACGGGCCGGCGCTTCCGCTCATCGGCGCCCAGATCTCGACTGCCGGGGGCTTTGTCCCCGTGCCGGAGCGGGCGCGCGGCATCGGAGCCGAGGCTGTGCAGGTCTTCGTCTCCAATCCCCGCATGTGGCGCCCGCGAGTCCCAAGCACAGAAGAGCTGGCGGAGTTCCAGCAAAGCCTTCACCGCCGGGGAGTGCCGCTCTTCTTCCACACCATCTACCTCATCAATCTGGCCACGCCCGACGAGGAGCTTCGCAGCCGGTCGCTGGAGGCGCTGGCCCACAGCCTGACCCTGGGTGGCCTAGCCGGAGCCGCGGGCGTCGTCACCCACCTGGGGTCGCACCGAGGTGAAGGGTGCGAAAAGGGAACAGCCTGGGCTGCTGAGGCCATAGGAAGGGCCTGGCAGATGGCCGCAGAGTCGCTGGACGCCGCCACCACTGACACCGAGGCATCACTGCCGCCCCTCCTCCTGGAGACGAGCTCGGGTGGAGGAGCGTCGTTGGGTGGACGGCTGGAAGGGCTGTCCGAACTGCTGGCGACTCTTGACTCCGAATCGCCGACCGCGGCGCCCCAGTTCGGACTCTGCCTCGACACCGCCCACCTCTTTGCCGCCGGCTATCCCATCCACCAAGCCGACGGCCTAGAAGGCGTCCTCGAGGAGTTGCGCGACCTAGGCCTGCTCTGCCGTCTCGGGCTCGTGCACCTGAACGACTCCTCGGCCCCTTTCGCCTCCAACTGGGACCATCACGACAACCCGGGCGAAGGACAGATCGGCTACGAGGGACTCGCCCGGGTGGTGCGACATCCGGCACTCGCGCACGTGCCCTTCGTGCTCGAGACGCCGGGAGCGGACGGGCACGGTCCCGATGCCGCGAACGTCGCGGTGGTCAAATCCATGCGGGCCGGGAAACCGCCCCGCGGGCGCGCAGCCAGGCGGTCGGCCTAGCAGGCTCCTACTCTTGGCCCTTCGACGGCCGCAACCTAGACCAGTGGCGCCGGCGCCGCCAGCCCCACCAGAAGCGCTTGCTCCTGCTGCAGGCTCTCGAGCAACGCAAGGGTCACGGGGCCAGGCCGCCCGGAGCTCACCGCGCGCTCGCCAATGCGAACCACGGGCATGATGTCCCGAGTGGTGGACGCCGAGAACACCTCGGCTCCCGACGTCGAGCCGGCCTCGATCTCGGCCAACGAGAAGGCACGTTCCTCGACCGGATACCCTGCGCGGCTCGCTATCTCGAGCACATGCTTGCGGGTGATCCCGGCTAGGATGCGGTTGTCGAGCGGGTGAGTTCGCACAACCCCGCCAAGCACCGCGAACACGTTCGACGACCCACCCTCTCGCACCAGCCCGTCCGGCGCCATGAAGAGCGCCTCGTGCGCTCCGGCCTCGTGCGCTTCCTCTTTGGCGAGCACGGCTGCCAGCAGATTGGTGGACTTGATGTCGCACCGCGCCCAGCGTAGGTCCTGTACGGGATGCAGCACTGTCCCAAGAAGGATCTCCTCGCGTGACGGCGCTGGTTTGCCGCGCGCATAGGCAAGCACGGTCGGGTTGGGGGGGTGCGGAAACAGGAAGTCCCGCGGCGCCCATCCCCGGGTCACCTGCGCGTAGACGCTGCCGTGGTCCACCCCCGACCGGCGTACCAATTCGGGAAGCACTTGGCCCAGAGCATGCTCGGCGATGGCCTCGCAGAGGCGCACGGCAGCCAGGTTGCGGGCCAGCCGTTCAAGATGGTCCTCGAGCCACACCAGTCGGCCGTTCATGACCTTGATGACCTCGTATACACCGTCCGCGAGCTGGAAGCCGCGGTCCTCCACCGGGATCCGCCCCTCGGAGAGCGGCATGTATACGCCGTTCAAATACAGGATCTCACTGTCCATCTGCTAACCTCGGGTCCATGATCGATTACCGCCCCGCCACTGCTTCAGACGCCCCTCAGGTGCTTTCGCTCCTCGAGGAGATAATGGCACACCACGGCGTCGCGCCCCCCGCGCACGACCGCCTGTGCCACACAGTATCCACGATCCTTGACAGTCCGAGCCATCTGCTCTTGGTCGCCGACGAGGGCGGGCGGCTTGTGGGCATGTGCGCGCTTCTATTCTCTCAGAGTACCTGGTCGGCCTCACCGGTCTGCGAGTTGCAGGACGTGATTGTCATAGGCAGCCACCGGCGCTCCGGCGTGGGCCGAGGCTTGCTGAGCGCTTCCGAGAAGATCGCGCGGGCCCGCGGTTGCAGTAGGCTGTTGCTTCTGGCTGAGTACTGGAACCTGGATGCCCACGCGTTCTATCGCAGTCTCGGACTCGCGGAGAAGACCTGCCTCTACTTCGAGCGCGACCTGACCGACTGCTGAAGAGTGGCGCGTCGCCGGCCGGCGCGCTCGGGTGGCCGGCGCTCCGTTCTGCGGCAGCATGCCGGCGCCCAGTTCACTTCAGGAACGACGGCACCTCGAGGTCGTCGTCGGGCCTGGACTGGGGCCGAGTCGGGCGCGGAGGTTCCTTGTATGCCGGTTCCCTCTGCGGCTCTCGCCCCGCCGTCACCGGGAAGCGCTGCTCGTCGGAGCGATCGTGATCGTGTAGGTGCTCGTGCGAGGTGGCGGTGACCAGTTGCTGCGTAAGCACGTCCTCGCTCGTGGCGTCGAAGCCGGTGGCCACGACGGTGACCCACAGAGTGTCGCCCAACGATTCGTCCACCACTGCCCCGAAGATGATGTTGGCATCGGGCTCGGCAGCCGCGCTTACAATCTGAGCCACCTCGGTGATCTCGTGCAAAGACATCTCTTCCCCGCCGCTGATGTTGAGGAGTATGCCGCGAGCTCCTTCGATCGAGGTCTCCAGCAGCGAGGAGTTGAGTGCCATCTCGGCAGCCCTCGCGCCGCGCCCCTCACCGTGCGCTCGGCCGATGCCCATATGGGCCGTGCCCGCGCCGCTCATGATGGTGCGAACGTCGGCCAGGTCGAGGTTTATAAGACCCGGAACCGTGACCAGGTCGCAGATACCCTGCACGCCTTGCCGCAGCACGTCGTCGGCCAGACGGAGAGCTTCCACCATGGTCGTGCTCCTGTCGGCCACCTCGAGAAGCTTGTCGTTCGGCACCACGATGACCGTGTCCGCCCGCTGCTTGAGAGCGCGAGCTCCTTCGAGCGCCTGCAGACCGCGTCGCCGGCCCTCAAAAGCAAAGGGACGCGTCACCACCCCGATGGTGAGCGCTCCCAGCGACCTGGCTATCTCGGCCACCACCGGCGCGGCACCGGTACCGGTGCCGCCCCCTTCGCCCGCCGTGATGAACACCATGTCGCTGCCTTTAAGCACTTCCTTGATCTCTTCGTAGGCCGCCAGGGCCGCGTCGCGCCCCACCTTGGGATCCGCGCCCCCGCCCAGGCCCTTCGTGAGGTCCTTGCCGATGCGGAGCTTGTGATCGGCTTCACACATGGCCAGCGCCTGCGTGTCGGTGTTGATGGCGATGAACTCCACGCCTTCGAGGCCTGCCTCGAGCATCCGGTTGATGGCGTTGGTCCCCGCTCCTCCGACTCCCACCACCCGGATGACGGCCGGAAAGCTGCGGGACTGCGGTATCAGCGTGCGCCGGCCCTCGTCGGTGGGGAGAGAATGCGCCGCTTCTTCACCGAGGGCGCCTTCTGAGCCTTCCGCCGGCTCGTCGAGAGAACCTTGGGTGGCCCCGAACGGTGCTTGGCCTTCGTTGGACGAAGCTAGAGTCTCCTCCTCCGCGGGTTTTGCCGCTTCAGTCGCCCTGAAGAGAGAGCTGAGACCGCTGTCCTTCATGCTAGATCTTTTTTCCATTGAGCACCTCTCTCGCAAGCTGGCGATACGCTTGGGCAGCGCTACTTTCCGGTGCGTATTTGAGAACCGACTCACCTTTGACCGGAGCTTCTGGGAACTTGATGGTCTTCACGATGGTCGTCTCGAAGACCAGATCGCCGAAGCTGCTTCGCAGAACCTCGACCGCCTCCCTGCCATGGACCGTACGCGCATCGTACATAGTCGGCACGATGCCGGCAATGTGCACCCCGGGGTTGAGGTTTTCCCGCACCAACTCGAGGGTCCGTTCCAATTGGGCCAGTCCTCGTAGAGAAAGATACTCGCATTGGACCGGGACTATCACCGCGTCCGAGGCGGTGAGCGCATTGATGGTGAGCAGCCCCAACGACGGAGGCGTGTCGATGAGGATGTAGTCATACTCGTCGCGCATTGGCATGAGGGCCTTGCTGAGCACGCGTTCGCGTCCAATGAGCGAGCTGAGAGCGATCTCCACCGCCGCTAGATCGATACTTGCAGCCGCGAGGTCTATCTCTCGGTGGAACACGGCCTCCTCGATGGGCACCCCGCTCACCAGCACGTCGTACATGCTGGGCCGTACGTCGTCCGGGTTCAAGCCGAGGCTCATGGTCAGGTTGCCCTGCGGATCCATGTCCACGGCAAGCACGCGGTAGCCCAACTCCTTGAACGCTACCCCGAGATTGATGGTGGTCGTGGTTTTCGCCACGCCGCCCTTTTGATTCGCGAAGGCCACCACCTTGGCCAAGCTATCTCCCTCACGTCTGGTTCGTGATGCCCTACTTGGTTCTGATAGCTTTTCGCACGTTGTGCAGGAAATCCTCTGTCAGCGAACCCCGCACTCGTTTCGGCCCCGAGCCGCGGATACTAGTGGGCCACCGTCTCGAGGCTGGATTCCAAGAACCCCTCCTCCATGGGAGCGGGAGGCTTCTCGGACTCTGAGAACTCCCGCAGCTCCCGCAAGAAATCGCGGTTCTCACGCACGTGCTCCCAAGCGCGGGCGATCAGATAGCCCTCGATCTGGTGCTTATGGTACATCGGCATCTTCGGTCTGATGGCGACCATCCGTCTAGCCTTGTAGAAGCGTTTGTGCGCGTGCAGCACCGCCATCTGGAGCTCGTACGGGGTCATGTTCTTGGGCCAATGCACCACGTGGTGCCCGTCGTAGAGGCTCCAGTTCTTGGTGAAGATGCGGCCCTCGGCCTGCAATTGAGCCGTCTGAGGCGTTCCCGGCAAGGGCGTCAGTACGAGGAACTGAGCACTGTTCAGTCCATGTTCCACCGCAAAGTCGGCGGTGTGATACAGCGATTCGCAGGTGTCGGAATCGGCGCCGAACACGAACATCCCGTGTGTCTTGATGCCACGGTTCGCGAGCGCCTCCAGACCTCCGGCCATGTCGTCGATGCTGGATTCCTTGTGGTACTCCTTCAGGGTGGCCGGGTTGACCGATTCCAGCCCCAAGTAGACGATGCGGCAGCCGGCGTTGTAGAGCAGATCGAGAAGCTCTCGGTCGATCTTGCCATCCTTGCACACTGAGTCCACTCTGATCTGCGCGTAGAAAGGTGCGCCCACTTGCTCTCGGGCCAGCAACGAAAGCAATTCCTTGCCTCTGCGCTTGCTGATAAGGAAGTTGTCGTCGTAGAAGAAGATCTTCCGTGGCTTCAGCCGCTTGAGTTCCTTGACCACCTGGACCGGCTCGATCATTCGCACCTTGCGGCCGAACATCAGGATCACAGAGCAGAACTCACAGCCGAAGGGGCAGCCGCGCGAGGCCAGCATGGGGGTGGGGCAAAGGTTGTCGCCCTTCACCACCAGGCTCATGTCGGGCCAGGGAAGGTCGCTGAGTGAGGCCAGCAGGGGCCGCGCCGGGTTGTGCACGACCTGACCATCCGGGGCCCGGTACGTCAGTCCCAGGATCCTATCCAGCGATCCCTTGCCCTGCAGATACTCGACCAGTTCGGCTAGGGTTTCTTCTCCCTCGTTGCGCACCACGTAGTCGCAGAAGTCCATCGCCTCATCGGCGAGGAAGGTGACATGCGGCCCACCCATAATGACCGGGATGCCGGCGTCACGGACTTTCTGCGCATAACGGTAGGCGCGAACCGCAGTGGAAGTGGTCGTGGAGATCCCAACCACGTCGGAGGAGAAGACGTAGTTCCAGTCGATCTCGGTGAGGCTTTCCGCATAGACGCGCACCTCGTGCCCCTTGGCGGTCATCAAGGCGCCCAGGAGAGGGAGGCCGAGCCGGATCTGTTTTACGAAGCTGTATACGTGGAAGCCCGGTGCAGCAGGCTCGATGAAGGTGATGCGCACATCCACCTCGCTGTGACTTGGCAAATCGGCAAATATGGTAGCACACCCCCCGGGAGGGCCAGACCGGAGAGCCGTGCTACGAAGGCGTGGCCGGAGCGACGGGGAGTGTGACCCTGAACCGGATGGTAGGCCCTCCTTCTACCAGTTCCACCCGTCCTCCAAGCACTTCGCAGATCTCCCATACCAGCGAGAGGCCCAGGCCGAGACCTTCGGTGCGACGCCCCGCCCGGCCCCGGTAGAAGCGCGTGAACAGGTGACTACGATCCTCCTCGGCGAGCGGTTCGCCGCGGTTGGCCACCTCGAGCACCAGTTCGCGGCCCTGTCGCGTGAGGCGTACGCTCACCGGTCCGTCGTCCCCGTACTGCACAGCGTTGCGTAGCAAGTTGGCTACCACCTGCCGCAGCATGTCGCCGTCGCCCACCAGGTTCGCGTCCGGGTCGTTCTGCAACGTGATGCGTCCCGGGTCGGCGAGGCCCGCCTGCACCAGCCGCTCGATCTCCTCACGCACCAGGGCATCCACCGCCAGAGGTGTCATGCTGGGCTCGAACTCGTGCGAGTCATAGCGAGAGAGCGTGAGGAGCGCGTCGACCAAGCGCCGCAGCCTCGTGGATTCCCGCTGGATGGCCGCGGCGGCCCGCGCTTGCTCCTCTGGGGTGGTCGCGGTGCCATCGAGGAGGGCCTGCGAGAAGCCCTGTATGGAGGTGAGCGGAGTACGAAGCTCGTGGGCGGCCGACGCGACGAAGCCTCGGAGCGACAGCTCGCTCTTGCGCACCTCGAGCCGCATGGTCTCCATGCTGTGGGCCAATTCCTGGACCTCCCCGGGGTATGAGCCCGAAACCGGGTGATCGTAGGAACCGGCCGCCATACTCTCAGCGGCAGCGGTCAACCGGCGCAAAGGCCTGGCCATCCACGCTCCCAGCCCCCAACCGAGCAGAATGGCGAGGGCGACTGCGATGACCGCGGATATCAGCAGGGCGCGCAGCACGCCCGTTCGCGCAGTATAGGCACCAGCTCGCGCCAGCATCACGACCGCGAGGCCGTGCGAACCGTCAGCGTTGGTGATGGGAGCGGCCGCAACAACGATCGGCGTCCTCCGCCCCGAGGAGTTGACTACCGCCCGAAGGACCACACTGGCCGGCTGGGAGCCTCCGAGCCGCTCAGCCTCCACCCTCAGGAGATCCAGGTACACCCCCTTTGGTGGGATGGTACCGACCTTCGTCACCAACGCGGATGCCTTGAAGACCGCGATGCCCGCTCCGCTGGGCAGCAATCGCAAGTCGGCCCGCAGGAGGGCGGTGATCACCTTCTCTCCACTCAAGGCCGCGGGAAGGGAGTCGCTCACCCCCTGCACCTGCTCCGCCGCTCCCACCGCCTGGGCCAGTAGCTGCTGCTTCTGCCTATCGAGCAGGTAGCCGCCGAGGAACGGATAGAACACCACTCCCACGACGACCAGAGTGAAGATGGATAGAGCCACCAACGCGGCCACCAGGCGCCAGCGGATGGACAGCGAGCGGTTCAACGAGCGGCCCCGGCGTCGACTTTGTAGCCGAGCCCCCAGACGGTCTGGACGATCCGGCCGTGTTCGCCAAGCTTCCTGCGAAGTTGGCCGACATGCACGTCGACGGTGCGGGCGTCTCCGTAGGAGCTGTACCCCCACACCTCTTCGAGCAGACGGTCCCGCGTGATGGCCAACCCACGGTTGACGAGCAGGTAGTGGAGCAATTCGAACTCCTTGGGCGTGAGCTCCACCACGGCGCCATCCACGCGGACGGTGCGTTCCGCCGGTAGCAACTCCACCCCTCCGAGCACCTGTGCCCCGGTGGCCGGGTCGCCCTGACCGCCGGTCCGGCGTTGCACGGCGCGCGCCCGGGCCACTAGCTCACCGGGGCTGAAGGGCTTCACCATGTAGTCGTCGGCCCCCAGCTCGAGTCCGAGGATCTTGTCTTGCTCGGCGTCCTTGGCGGTCAGGATGATGAGCGGGGCCTGTGAGTACCTTCTGACCGCCTTGAGCACCTCGAAGCCCGACGTGTCGGGAAGCATGAGATCGAGGATGACCAGCGCGGGATCGCCGTCCCTCACAAGCGTGATGCCGCGCTCGCCCAAGGCGGTGGCGCTCACCTGATAGCCCTCACGGGTCAGGTAGAGTTGCAGCAGTTCCGAGATGGAGGGGTCGTCCTCGATGACCACTGCACTCGGCCTCACCGCTCCTTCGCGCGCGGGCATGATGTCACTTCCTTCTTCCGGGCAATCCAGGCGCCGAAGCGGGGGCCGGTGATCGACCCCCGCCTGGAAACCCTAATTCTACTTGGTCGGCCCCGGCCCTTGTCCAAGAGCGACCATCTGGCCGTGAGCCCACTAGTTGCTCGTGCTGGAAGTCGTGGCGTCCAGATACTTGTTGCGGAGGTCGCGCAGCTGCTTGAGCGTGCTCTTCAGCTTGTCACAGGCCTGACGCACCGCATCCCGCTGCTGCTTGGCAGTCGCCACCAGCTGGTCGTAGAGGGCCTGGTCGGCGGGCGTCATGTCGGCCCGCAGATGCTGCATCAGGGCCTCCTGCTGCTTGAGGAACTGATCTCTCTTCTGTTTCAGTGCTTGCTTGGCCTGGGCGATCTGCCCTCGGAGCGTGGCCGTGGAGTTCGAGCCAAGGGTAGACGCGGTGGTGTCGGCGGCCGCTACCGTCGTCGCGCCTCCCGTCACCGTTTGGCCGCTCGTGGTCGCCCAAGCGACCGTCCCGATGGACACGAAGATGATCGCGCTCCCGGCTATCACCAGCAGCTTGTGTCTCCAAATCCTTCTCATCGTCTCGAACCTCCTAATAGTGCACGTTGGAATCGACTCTGTGTCAGACCGTTGGGGCCAGTCTGGGCGTGAAATGTGAGGAAAGTGTGAGCGAATCCCAAAGCATGCGTGAACATGCGTAAGGAGGAGGTCGCGACGGCAAGATTGGATCGACATGGGATATCCGGTGCACACCGACTCCGACCGTCGCCGGCTCCCGCGGGCCGTGGGCCCCTGCGTTGGTCCCCCGACTCCCAGAAGGGATAATCTCCGCGCCACGAAGGCGGCAGCGGCAGTCGCCGTCGTAGTAGACTGGCTCTTCGAACAACGCTACTCTATTGGCACGGCCGATCCGATCCTTTGACACACACGGGGGCCCCATGGACATAGTGACGACGAGGCTCAGGGACATCCCGCTCTTCGAGGCAGGGGGAGACATCGACCACAACTCCTGCGAGGCTATCGGCGCCGCGTTTGACGTGGCCCTCGATACCGGCGCGCAGACGATGCTCCTGGACCTCAGCCAGGTCTCATACATTGACAGTGGCGGATTGTCGGTTCTCTTCTCGGCTGCGCGAAGGCTGCGACCAGGAGGATGGCTGGGCGTCATCGGTCCCAATCCGAACATCCGCCGGCTGTTTGAGCTGGTCGGGCTGCTTGTCGATCCCGGCTTCAAGGTCTTTGACGACCAAGAGGCAGCCGAGGCGACCCTTCTCGCCCAGGAGACCTAGGCGGCCGGCCCGTTCCGGCGCACTTCTAGGAGGGCCCCACCGCTCTGCATGACCCTGCCGACCACGGCAGCGGCCGCTGCTTGGCGTGCGGTCAGGGCCTTGAGTACGTCCTCCGCCCGATCCGCCGGAATGCACAACAGCAGGCCGCCGGAAGTCTGGGCGTCACAACAAAGCAGCCGCTGCCAGGCCTCGAGCGCCGAGTCGAAGGTGGTCCAGGCCTCGACGAATTCAAAGTTGCGCCTGGTGCCGCCCGGGATGACACCCTCTCGCGCCAGTTCCACTGCCTGGGGAAGCAGCGGCAACCGGTCGAGCCATACCTCCGCGGCCACGCCGGCGGCCCGGCACATCTCGGTGAGATGACCCAGTAGGCCGAAGCCGGTGATGTCGGTGAGAGCGTGCGCGCCGTAGGCGCGCGCCACGTCCGCTCCGTCCTTGTTCAAGGTCGCCATGGAGGCCGTGGCGGCCGCGATGGCCTCCGGTGAGGCCTTCCCCTGCTTGATGGCCGTCGCGATGATGCCGGTGCCGAGCGGCTTGGTGAGAACCAGTAGGTCGCCGACCCGGGCACCCGCATTGGTCAACTGCTCCCCGGGCCTCACGATCCCAGTGACGGCCAGGCCGTACTTAGGCTCGGGGTCGTCGATGGTATGTCCCCCGACGATGGTCGCTCCTGCTTGCCGGGCGATCTCCGCACCGCCCTGCAGGATGCTGGCCAGGTATTCGAGCGGCAGCACGCCCGAGGGAAAGCAGACGATGTTGAGGGCCGTGAGCGGTCGGCCACCCATGGCATAGACGTCGGAGAACGCGTTGGCAGCAGCGATCCTCCCGAAGTCGTAGGGATCGTCCACCACAGGCGTGAAGAAGTCGACGGTCTGCACGAGGGCAAGCTCGTCGTTCAGGCGATAGACCGCCGCGTCGTCGAGAGTCTCCGCCCCAACGAGCAGGGCCGGATCATCTACGGGCGGCAGCAACTCCATGATGCGCCCCAAGTCCTTGGGGCCTATCTTGCAGGCTCAGCCGGCGCCGTGCGAAAGCGTCGTCAACCTGGGAATCGCGTCCATCGACCATCACCTCCTCCCGCTCGTCGGTGTCCCCAGACGGCTAGGCGCGGGGAAGCGGCGCCGGCGGTTCCAGGGGCACGATGATCCAGAGCACGACGTAGAGCAGGATCCCCGCTCCGCCCATGATGGTGATGACTACCCACAGAAGGCGAACGATGGTCGGATCGATGTTGAAGTACTGTGCTAGGCCGCCGCACACGCCGGCGACCATCTTCTCGGTGCGAGATCTGTGCAGGCGCTTATCCATGGTTCCCCCTATTCGTGCAGTCGGTTGGGAAGTCTACGGGCGATCGGCGCGATCAGCTATCTGCTCCCGGTAGAGATCGCTCTTGTACATCACACACTCGGGGTCGACACAAAACCACACGCGGTAGGTGCTGCATTCTCCGGTCGACCGACTGGTGCCCGTCCCGGTGCGTTCCTCCTCTTCCACTCGGTCGGCGAGCGGCTTGCCGCAGTTGATGCACGTCTTCACTTGATCAGCCATCGGTCTTTCCTTTCCGCTTGGTCTCGTGCGCCAACCGGCGGCCTATCTGCTCCGCCGCCACCCGGGTGCTGGGCTGCCCGAGTATCTCCCCTTTCGCGTCCACGCCCGGACACAGCACCTCGCCTGCCGGTGTGACATCGAGCACGTTCCAAAGGCTCCGGACTATGAGACGGCTGCCGTCGAACGCATTCGAAAAGGTGGTGCCCGAGCAACTGAGGAACGCGCCCAGCCGCTCCGGTCCCCCCGGACGGGCCAAAGACCCTCTGAGAAGGTACTTCAACGCCCAGAAGGGCTGGCAACGGTCGACCATCATCTTGGGGATGGCCGGCATGCCCTGGAAGTAGGTGGGGGCGGCAAGCACGATGGAATCGGCGTTGCGCAGGTGTGGGTAGAGCATCTCCATGTCGTCTTTCTGGATACAGACCCCGTCTTTGTGACAGGCGGCGCAAGACCGACAACCGTGCAAGTTGAGATCGCATAGGCTGAACTTCACCACCACCCCGCCTGACTCGCGGGCGGCGCCCAAGCACCAATCGAGCAGGGTTTCGGTGTTCCCTCCCCGCCGCGCGCTGCCGGCCAGACCGAGGATCTTCATCGCCACAAGGTCACCCCATGGCCTTGACGCGCCGGGCGGTCTCTCGCCCCAACTCCACACAGGCGTCGAGCTGCGCGTCACTGGGCGCATATTTCACCTCGAGCGGTTCCAGCATATCGAGGCCCAGAGCACGAAGTTCCTCGTCTACCTGCTTGACTCCTCCTCCCGCCCAGCCGCACGAACCGTAAGCGCCGGCGACGCGGGCCTTGGGATGGAGGCCTTTGATGTAGCTGAGAAAGCCGCCGATGGTCGGAAGGACGCCGTTGTTGAGCGTCGGCGTTCCCACGAGAAAGCCCCGTGATTCGAGGATCTGGTGCGCGGCTTCCGAGCGGGGGCTGACGCTGAGCTTGATCACTTTGCACTCCACCCCTTCTTGAGCGACACCATCGGCGATGGCCATGGTCATCTTCTCGGTGGAGTGCCACATGCTGTCGTAGACGAGAGTGACTCGTTCCGGCGCATTGAACGACGTCCAGTTCAGGTAGGCCGCGACGAGGCGCTCCACGTCCTCGGGCCGCCGCCATATCACCCCGTGGCTCGGGCCGATGGCCTCGATCTCCAAGCCCATCTCGCCGATCTTGTCGAGCATCCGCCGTATCGGCACGCCAAAGGGCATGAGGATGTTGGCGTAGTAGGTGCTGGCCTCCTCCAGCGCCACATACCAGTCCACCTCGTCGGCGAAGCGCTTGGAAGTAGCTAGGTGCTGTCCAAAGGCGTCGTTGGGCAGCAGCGTCTTCGACCCACTGACGTAGGTGAACATGCTGTCGGGCCAGTGGAGCATTGGTGCTTCAAGGAACGTGAGGGTTTTCTTTCCAAGCTTTACTGTATCGCCTGATTTTACTATTTCAACTCGCTCGAATTCTGCACCGTAATGTTTGATGAGTTCTTCTTTGCCCCGAGCTGAGGCGAAGATTTTTGCGTTTTTAGCTATTTTGGCAATGGTTGGAAGGCTGCTTGAGTGGTCCATTTCCACGTGGTTGACTACGATGTAGTCAAGTTTGTCCAAGCTTGTATATTCAGATATGTGTTCGATGAGTTCGTTGCAAAATGCCCCCTTAACTGTATCCACCAATGCAGTTTTTTCGTCTGTAATCAGATATGCGTTGTAGCTGCTGCCTCGTCTAGTGATGTAGCCGTGGAAGTCTCGTATGTTCCAGTCCACGACGCCAACCCAGTAAACTCCATCTTTTAATGTAACTTTAACCATGTTTATCTTTCTCCAAAACTTCGCTAACAAGAAAAACTCGTGAAAACTCTTATATGACTTTCGTTCCCACGCTAGCAACCCTACAGTTATATTTCTGAAACTACAAGGTACCTATAAGCCAAAATAGCCATTTTGCGGAGGCAGAAACGTGAGTTTATTACCTGACGATAAAAAAGAATTACTTAAGAAAGATTTTGAGGAAAAACTGGTTGACCCAGTAAAAATTGTTATGTTTACTCAGGAGTTTGAGTGCCGATACTGTTCGGATACAAGAAAACTCGCCCAAGAGCTATCCACCTTAAATACCAAAATAACCACCGAAGTTTACGATTTTGTCGCTGACGCAGCGAAAGCCAAGGAATTTGGTATCGACAAGATACCTGCTTTAGCCATAATAGGCAAAAAAGACTATGGCGTTCGAATTTACGGCATCCCGTATGGATATGAGCTTCAAACCTTGATTGAGGCGATTATTAATGTTTCAAAGGGTAAAACTGACCTATCCGACAAAACCAAGCAAATCTTAACAGATGTTACCTCACCCGTTCACATTCAAGTTTTCGTCACTCTCACCTGCCCACACTGTCCAGCCGCAGCTGCTGTTGCCCATAAATTAGCCATAGAAAGCGACATGGTCAAAGCCGACGTAATAGAAAGTAGCGAATTCCCAGACTTAGCCATGAAATACAATGTGATTGGAGTTCCAAAGATAATAATCAACGAGACAGTGGAGTTTGTCGGAGCCTTCAACGAAGACCTATTCGCTGAACATGTCTTGCTGGGTGCATTCGCAGAGAAGTTGCCTGTTGAAGAAAAACCAAAAATGCCCTAACAAGAAAACGATAAATGATGAAAGAAACGAAAGAAAAGATGTTAAAAACAGACTCTACTGTTAGCAATGGTCGTGGCCACAATTGCAACTGTGCCCTGACGGAGTTGAGTTGCCAGCATATTTTGCTGGAGATTTGTCGAAAGTTGCTTTGCAGGTGGCTGCGCAGAAATAGTAGGTTTTGCCGTTGTAGTCGGATTTGAATTTTGCTTTTTTCTCGTCTACCATCATGCCGCATATTGGATCTTTTACCATATTTTTTTCACCTCACATTGACTGTTTACTGTTTTACTTTGGTTGATTTATACTTAGCCAGCTTTAGTAATGCGAAATTGCTTACCACTGTTAGGCTACTTATCGCCATGGCTCCAGCCGCATACATCGGATTGAGCAACCCTGCGGCTGCAATCGGAATCATAACTACGTTGTAGGCAAATGCCCAGAACAGGTTAGTATCTATTTTCCGCATGGTTTTCTTGCTGAGCTCCACACCCAACGCTACATCGCGTAAGTCGTCTCGTATTAGCACTATGCCGCCTGTTTCTTTTGCGATGTCGGTTCCGCTTCCAATGGCTATCCCAATGTCTGCCTGTGCCAAAGCGGGTGCGTCGTTTATTCCATCGCCAACCATCGCTACAACTTTTCCTTGGCTCTGAAGTTTTTTGATTGCTTCTTCTTTTTGCCAAGGCAGAACGTTCGCGATTACTTGGGTAATTCCCAGCTGTTTAGCTATAGCCTGTGCCGTGATTTCGTTGTCTCCTGTCAGCATTGCAACTTCCAAATTCATGTTCTTCAGCAACTCTACCGCTGGAGCCGCACTTTCTTTTACAGTATCCATAGCTGCCACTGCACCAGCAACCTTGCCGTTGACTGCGAGTATCATGACCGTTTTTCCCTCCGCTTCCAACGATGCAAACTCGCTCTCCATATCGGCTGTCGATATGTTTTGTTCCTGCATTAGCTTGCGGTTTCCCAATAGCACCTTCTTTCCTTCGACGTTGCATTGGATTCCTCTACCTGGTAGAGCCTCAAACTTGTCAACTTCTATAAGTGGGATTTTTTCTTCTTTCGTTTTCTTTAGTATTGCTTCTGCGAGTGGATGTTCTGAACCCTTCTCAGCGGCTCCTGCAAACTGCAGCACATCTTGCTCGCTGAAGTTGTTGTAGGTTTTGATGTCGGTTACACTTGGCTCGCCTTTTGTCAAAGTGCCGGTTTTGTCGAATATAACAGTTGTAAGTTTTCTCGCTTTTTCAACATATTCTCCACTGCGAAGAAGAACGCCGTATTCTGCACCTTTTCCGACACCTGCAAGGATGGCTGTCGGAGTTGCGATGCCAAGGGCGCACGGGCAAGAAATCAGCACTACTGCAAGCAATGCAAGGAATGCTGTGGCAAAGTTGCCAGTTGTTATTATCCAGTAGCTGAATGAGATGGCGGCAACTGTGAAGATTATGGGAACGAACCATTTGACGATTCGGTCGGCATATCTTTGGACTGGCGCACTTGAAGCTTGGGCTTCTTCTACGGGGCGTACAATTTGTGATAGGGCAGTTTCGTCTCCGACACGTGTCGCCTTTATTGTTAAGACGCCTGTTTTGTTAATTGTGGCGCCGACAACTTCGCTTCCGACAGTTTTCTCAACAGGAATGCTTTCGCCCGTAAGGAGTTTTTCATCAACTGACGAGTAGCCCGCCGTGACGGTGCCGTATATCGGAATTTTTTCGCCCGGTTTAACAAGGATTACGTCGCCTACCTGCACTTGGTCGATTGATATGTCGGTTTCTTTGTCGTCTTTTATGACTCGAGCCATTGTCGGCTGTAGTTCGAGGAGTCTGCGGATTGAGGCTGCTGAGCGGCGTCGAATTAATTCTTCGATGTATCTGCCTAGTAGCACGAAGGCTAGAATGCCGATGGCTGCATCGAGATAGTTTGCTCCTTGACCTGCTGAGGCTTGTATGACAAAAAGGCTTAGAACTCCATATATCCAACCTGCGAGAACTCCGACAGTTACGAGGACGTCCATGTTTATGTTGCGGTTGCGAATTGATTGGTATGCGCCTTTTTAGATTCGAAAGCCAGCAATCCAAACGATTGGCGTTGAAACGGCAAAGATTGCTATGTCGTAAATTCTAAGTCCGCCAGCCACGTCCAAATACATCACTGCGGCGATAAGCCCGAAAAGCGTGATAACTTTGAAGACCAGTGCTGCTAATGCGCCTGCTAGGGTGAAGCTGACTCTTCGTTGCATT
>PMIZ01000013.1:0-4372 GCA_003157225.1 Actinomycetota bacterium
AAGAGAAAGTTCCCACCAACGGCATGGCACGCCGGGCCGAGCTCCGCTTCCACGCCGCCTCCAATGAACTCGACCTTGACACGATCTCTCGCAGCGTGGCGCTTCATGAAAGCTGAAAGCCCGTCGAGAAACACTCGCGGGTCGCGTTTGCCCCCAACCTCCCCGGCATGACAGAGCACGAACTGAGCGGTATTCTCCCTTTCTCTCTTGTCCTCGTTGTCGAGAGCCACGTGAGGGATCACTGACATTCGTGCGTGAATGCTGGGGTTGGCCCGGCTCATATAGGTCATGAGTCGCTCGCTCGGGAAAGTGTGCCAGTCGGCTCTCCGCATTACCGCTCTGACATACGATTCCCAATACCATGGCGCCCTGGCGCCGAGCCCACGGCCGTAGGGCGGTGGATTGCGATGTGCTGGCGCCGGGTCGTTCCAGTTGGCTATCCACGGGAGCCGGTTGCGAGCCGCTAGCCGGAGTGCGGGCCAATGAGCCAGTATCGTCAGACTGCGCGAAAGAACTACATCATACCGGCGTTCGCGGATCAGCTCAGAGGCCTTGCGGAGGGCGTCCCTCGCCCACATCGTCTCGAAGGAGATCCTCAGGCTAAGGAGGCTCCTTGAGAGGCGGGCCATCAGCCGGCCGAATCCACTCACCCCGTGCCCACCAACCCCATGCGTGTGGATGCCTAGTTGGCCCCACAAACCGCTATGGTCTTCGCGGAAGAACCCCTCGTCGTTGCGGATTGTCACAGCATCCACGTCCCATCCGGCTCGGAGGAAGGCGACTGCAAGCTTGCCGTTCGCCAGGGACTCCGGGTTCCCCAACGGCGGAAAGTTGGGTGAGACCATCAGGATGCGCCGTGGACTCTTCCTTGCGACCGTGATGTGCTCCTCGCCGGCTCCCTCTGCAAACGTCAGAAACTTCATCACCGGCGACGCCGAACGTGTGCTTGCCCTTTCGGCCTGAAAGCAACGTCTAGGCGGTACGTCTTGCTTCAGGGTGCAGCCCGGTTGCGGTAGTAACCAGGTAGGGCCAGACCGCGAAGTCCTCGGGTTGGAGCTGGCTTGCGACCGCGCTCCGCGCCTCCGGGTCCGAAATGCTGCCCACATATCCCCGGCAGATCGCCTCGCCCCCGAGGAGGGATTCGTCTACAACCGTCATTCCGGCCGCCTCGAAGTACGGACGCAAAGTCTTCTTTGGATACTCGTCACCGTACGACCAGAGGCCGTGGTCTTCGAGCCACTTCTTGGCAAGCATGTATGGCTTGCACTCGGAGTATGGCACCAACACCAGGACAAATCCGCGACTCACGCGACCCATCTCTGCGACTCCCGAGATGATCTCATCCTCTGGGAAATGCTCCCAAACCCCGGCGTTCCACACTACATCAAACTGGCCGTCCCGAAATGGCAGCGTCCGAGCGTCATGATGGTAGGTATGGTGCGGCGTCCTGCCAAATGAACGATGGACCTTTCTCAGCACGGGTGCCGACAAATCAAGGAGATGGGCATCGACTCCCAGCACCCTTACCAGCCAGTAGTCGATTAGCGCCCGCCCGCACCCGACGGACAGCATAGAACCACCTTCCGGTAGCAACTCGCACAGCTTGAGAAAGAGCTGCCTTTCCCATGTCCCCAGGGGTCCGTAACGAAACGTCCTCCGCAGCAATCTGGTTAGAATGCGGCCACCCGCGTAGAGTGCGCTCCAATCGGCCTTATCTTTCATCAGTCACCGAGTTTCCTCTTCCCTTCCCGACCCCAGGGCACCGGCTCACGCTTTCTAGCAACTCATCCAGTGTGAGGCTTCGTTCTCTCGGCCCCACCCCTCATGCGCCCTATCAGGCGCCGAGCGTCACGGCACTCTGGTTTGGCGCTCACCTGCACCGCCTGGTCGTGCCGCACGCGAGAAGGTCACGAGCTGACCGCAAAGGGGCACCAGCGACAAGCCCACGAGAAACGTCTCGAGCAGCAGGCGCCGCACCGGACTAAGCGGATCGAGGACCTGAAACCCCAATATCGCAATTGTGAAACCCAGTAGGATCGCCTCCTCGCGACCGAATTCGAGGCCCAACATTGCCCTTCCGTAGACGAATGACCAGCATGCGTGCGCGATGTACGCAAGTGCATATGCGGCTGCCAGGCCACGGGCCCCAAACCGGGGTACCAAGATAAGTGACAGACCAACCGTCAGGACCCCCCAACCCAGATTCATTGCAGTCGCCGCCCACATCCTGCCGGCACCAGCTAGCGCTGTGCCGACTTGCCCGCCAAGAACCGTGAAGAACACGGCAACCAGAGACAGAGCGAGTACGCCCGCCAAATCTCGGAACGAGGGGCCAAACAGTGCCGATATGGGCCCCCGCATTGCCAGTAGCGCTGCAGTGACGGGCAAAGCGACTGCCCAGACCACTCTGAGGTTGATGGTCAAGGTGTGCCCAAACCCGTCCCGATCCCCCCGCCCGAATGTCTCCGAGAGCACAGGCAAGAGAGCCGTAGTGAGGGCCATTGGCAGGAAGATCAGGATGGACCGCATCTGGTTGGCGGCGTTGAACAGACCCAACTGCGCGTAACCATCGACTTGATGCGCCAGAAGGACGCTCGTCGCCCAGCCAACCGGGGCAACCATCAAGGCGGAGAGCGTTGAGGGCACGGCGAACTTCGCAATCGTTCGGGCCTCACGCTGCGCCGAGTCCCAGGCGGCAATCGGGACCCCGTGGAGTCGGCACTGGGCTTGAATCGCCCGCGCGGTGAGGATGGTCGCGATGGCTGCGCTAACGCTCAGCGCCGCGATGGCCCCTTGGGTTCCGAAGTGCCATGTGAAAGGAATCGTGACGACAAGCAAGAGAATCCCCTGCCACAACCCAATGGTCGCTATCTGTCTGAACGATTCGAACCCTGCAAGTACTCCGGTCGTAAGACTGCTCAGACTCGACACAAGCATCAAGACTGAGCCAGCGACGACCAACGAAGCGAGGTCGGCCCGGCCGAGCACTCTTCGAGAAAGCCATGGTGCAAGACCAGCGCTTGTCAAGGCGACCGCGACGCTGAGGCCGATCGCGAGCACGCAAGCCAATTGCAGGATCCTCCCGGTCCGCCGGGTGTCGCTACCGCGAAACTCCGAGACGTACTTCGTCGCTGTCGTGCCAAGCCCAAACCCGGCGAACACCCCGAACAGACCGAGAGTGCTCTGCACCATTCCTATCTCGCCGTAGCCCTCGCGGCCAACCAACCTTGCTGCTACGACGGCCGCCGCCATTGCGAAAACCCGAGAGGCGGCACCCCCGACAACAGACCAGAAGAAGCCTCGGGCTAGCCTCGTGAGCAGGGGCGAGCCAGCCACCCGTTCCTTGAACCGTGTGGGTATCAGCGAACTGCCCGCCCGAAGGAGCGGGTCAACGCCGCGCATCTCTCCAGGGCCCTACAACGGTCGAGACACCCTGTTTCGGGTTCGGCGAAGTGGGCAACGCCGAATGGCCTGTAACCTCCGCTCTCGAAGCGTGCTGCTCACATCCCCTAGCTAGGCTTGCGAGGGACGTGGCGCAACCAGAAAGAGAAGGCACTGTGATTTCCGGCCNNCAAGCGCCGCGCAAGACCGGGGGTTGATGTCACCCCTGCAAAAGAACCAATCTCATGGCGTGGTTGCAATGACCACTGCCGAATCGCAACCTGGTGGCGTGGTGCGCCACGGGAAGTCCGAGCCACCTAGAAGGTCCGCAAGCGGTACCACTGGCCACACGAGCTACGCGGAAGATGGGACTTCGTTTGAACACCACGATGCTTCTATCGCGTAGCCGCAAGACTCGCGGCAAGAAGTGTGAAATGGCCCAGGTTCGCCCCAGCGGCGATGGCTGTTTCACCAACACGGATTACGCACCGAAACACTCCAATTGAGCCCTGTTACCACCCCCACTGGATGCACAGGTTTGTCCAATGAACTCGCCCAGGATCCTCCGTCATCCGGCCGACCAACCGAAGTCGGACCCTTCGAGGTCCGAGCGTCCTCAGAGTCGCCTGCTGGCGAAAGAGCCAGCGCATCAGGAGCCACCGACCCCGAAGACTCTATGTCCGTCTGGGTAGCATGGTGAGGAGACGAACAACTGGTACTCTTGCCCAGAAATCGAATAGGTTTCAGTGCACCCATTTTCTCTCTTCGACCAGGTTGTTGCCGCGGTGCCCCGGCGCCGAGCCATCACGCGACCCATCATCGCATCGGCCACGTCCGGAAGTAGAGCAGCTCGCGGTACGCCTACAGCTGGCGCACGTGCAGCGCCACCCACGACCGGCTCGGCCGGATGCGGACAACCGGCTCGATAGGCAGGGCGGTCACTGCGCCGGCCGCGCCGGCGTTCTGACTCGATGACGGCATCGGATCGGTC
>PMIZ01000013.1:4410-4558 GCA_003157225.1 Actinomycetota bacterium
CGGTAACCGTGGCAGCAGGAGGCTCCTCTCGCGGGCCAAGCCTGCGCCTGATGCTCCGAGCCTTCCTGGTTCACCCACTCAAGCACTCCTGGTTGATGATGACAGGGGAACTTCCGGCTTGGTCACGAAGTACCAGCAACTGAGCCAA
>PMIZ01000412.1 GCA_003157225.1 Actinomycetota bacterium
GGGCCTACGCGTCCGGACCGGTGGTCGCCGAAGCCGCGGTCAGCGGGATCCCTACTGTGGCCGTGGAGATGGACTCACATATGGGGTGGACCAACCGCATCCTAAGCGTGATAGTCGACAAGGTGTGCCTGTCTTTTCCCGATCCCAAGCACGCGAGTGGCAAGTACGTCTACACGGGCCGGCCGATCCGGCCGGCGCTCCTGGCCGCTACTCGCGAAGAGGGGCTGGCCCGGTTCGGTCTTGATCCCGGCCGTCCGGTCGTTCTGGTTTTTGGCGGAAGTCTCGGCGCTCGCTCGCTAAACGAGGCTGCGCTCGCCGCTTTCGGCCGGGTGGCGACGTCTTTCCAACTGCTGCATGTGACCGGGAAGCAGGACTACTCCCGGGTGACCGCAGCCTTGCGCGAACCCGGAGCGAATCCGTCATATCAGGCTTTCGCTTTTCTGGACGACTTCCCGCTGGCCCTCGCCGCCGCCGATGCGGTGGTCTCCAGGGCCGGAGGCTCTGTGGCGGAGATCCTCGCTCGCGGCGTGCCGTCGTTGCTGGTTCCCTATCCGCTCGCCACCGGCGATCACCAGTCGGTGAATGCGCGGGTGGTCTTGGAGGCTGGGGCCGCGCTCACCATCGCGGACTCGAATCTCGACGCCTCACGGCTAGAGGAAGCGGTTGCCCGACTGCTGGAGCCGGAGACCAATCGCGCCATGAGAAAGGCGGCTCTCTCGCTGGCGCGGCCGGATGCGGCTACCGGGATCGCCGACGTAGTAGTAGAATTGGTCACCTCGCGCTCCGCGAAAGACCATGACTAGACCAGCCAGCCACACCTCGACCATCCCTGCGCCCGAATGGCTGCGTAGCCTCCACTTCATCGGCGTCGGTGGAGCCGGCATGAGCGGCATCGCGCTGGTGTTCCACAGCCGGGGCTACGAGGTCACCGGTTCGGATCTCAAGCCTTCACGCTACACCGCTCTCCTGGAGAATGGTGGGGTTTCGGTCAAGATCGGGCACAAGGCCAGCAACGTCGGCGAGGTCGACGTCGCGGTGATCTCCTCGGCCATTCCGCCCCACAACGTGGAGGTACAGGAGGCACGCCGTCGCGGGATCCTCATCGTGAAACGCGCGCAAGCCTTGGCCTGGTTGATGCAGGCGGGCCGTGGAGTAGCGGTCTGCGGCACCCACGGCAAGACCACGACCACATCGATGATCAGCCGGGCACTGGTGGACGGAGGCTACGACCCGACCTTTCTCGTGGGAGGCGAACTGAACGATCTGGGCTCGAACGCCCGCCAGGGAGAAGGCGAGTTCGTGGTCTGCGAAGCCGACGAGTCCGATGGGTCGCTGTTGCTTCTCGGCCCCGAGACCGCCGTCCTCACCAATGTCGAGCTCGACCACCACAGCCACTACCTTCACATCGAAGATGTCGAGAAGGTCTTCGCCGATTTCGTAAGCCGCCTGCCCGCGAACGGCCTGCTGGTCTACTGCGCTGAGGATGGGCGCGCCTCGGCCCTGGCGAAGCAAGCGCCTTGCCGCACGCGCTCCTACGGGTTTCAGCCGACCGCCGCCTACCAGGCGCGGGAGATCGTGGTGGAGCGCCCTGGGAGCAGCTTCGAGATCTGGCACGAGGACCGCAAGGTGGCCTCCGCCGGGCTGGTCGTGCCCGGGAAGCACAACGTGCTGAATGCGCTGGCTTGTTTCGCCACCCTGACCGAGCTGGGCATGGCGTCGGAACCGATTATCTCCGCGCTGGGCACGTTCAGCGGGGCAGTTCGGCGGTTCCAGTTGAAGGGGGAGCGAGACGGGGTGACGGTCGTCGACGACTATGCTCATCATCCCACCGAGCTCCGGGCCACCCTCCGAGCGGCCCGAGAAGGGGAATGGTCCCGAGTGATCGCCATCTTCCAGCCTCACCTGTACTCACGTACGGAGTTCCTCCACGCCGAGTTTGCCGAGGCGCTCGTCGAAGCCGACATTGCCGTGGTCACCGACGTGTACGGTGCCCGCGAAGACCCTTGGCCGGGGGTGAGCGGTAAGCTGATCGTCGACAGCATACTGAGGCTGGCAAAGAACAAGCCCGTGGTCTATCTGCCCAGGCTCGGTGCTGTCGTGGACTATCTCCAGCGACTGGCCGTGCCAGGCGATCTGGTGCTGACCCTGGGGGCCGGCGACGTCCATCGCGTGGGCGAGCGCTTCTTGACTGCTGTCTGAACGGGCCGCGCGATGGTGCTGCCCCGCTCTCTTATCGAGAAACTGCGCACGCTGGACGGCGTGCGACTCCGAAAAGACGCTCCCCTCGCCCCCTTCACCACCATCGGTACCGGCGGCAATGCCGCGCTGTTGCTTACGGTAGCCGACACTACCGCGCTCGTGACTGTCCTCGGCATGCTGCACTTCGAAGCGGTTCCCTGGGTGTGCCTGGGGGCCGGGTCCAACTTCCTGGTGGCCGACGCCGGCTATCCATCGGTGGTCATCAAACTCGATGACAGCTTCCAATATGTGGACGGGATGCCCTGCGCTCCCGTCGAGGTTGATGACGAGGTGATCGTGACCGCGGGCGCGGCGACTCTGTTGGCCAGGTTGGCGGCAGCGGCGGCCGAGGCCGGGTTGGGTGGGCTCGAGTTTGCCTGCGGAATCCCCGGCTCAGTGGGTGGCGGGGTGGCCATGAACGCCGGAGCCTACGGCCGCTCGCTTGCCGACGTGGTGCGGGAAGTCCAGGTGGCCTCTGCATCAGGGCAGTCCTGGCGCGCGTTGACCGACTTCGACCATGGCTATCGCTACTGTCATCTGCCCCCGGACTCCATCGTCACCGCGGTCCGATTCGCGTTCGCGGCCGGCGACAGCAAAGTCATCCTTGAATGCCATCGCTCCATCATCCGCAAACGACGGGGCGTGCAGCCGCAGGGAGTGCGGACGTTCGGGAGCGCGTTCAAGAACCCCTCCGGCGAAGGCGCCGGCAGGCTGCTCGAAGCCGCGGGACTCAAAGGAGTGCGGCAGGGGGGTGCCGAAGTATCCAGTGTCCACGCCAACTTTTTGGTGAACCTGGGAGATGCGACTACCGCGGAAGTGCTTGCTTTGATGAGCCGGATGCGAGAGGGAGTACAGCGGACGAGCGGAGTAGTTCTGGAGCCTGAAGTCAGGCTGGTCGGCTGCCGCTTTCCGTGGGACTCGTCCGCGATCGATCCCCAGGAGCCGCTCGACGTCGATGGATGACCGTATCCGCGACCGGCGCCGCTCGATCATCCGGCAACAAGGCCGGAGACGGGTGGGCCTTGTCTTCATTGCCGTGCTGGTGGTGGTAGCCGCTGTTCTGTTCGTCTGGCTTCGCTCTTCAGATGTCTTTGCCGTGCGGCGCATCACTGCCACTGCCACTGCTAGTGTGACGCAGAGCCAGATCTCACAAGCCACTTCGAGCGCCCTCGGGGTTAGCCTGCTGCGCGTGTCGACGAAGTCCATCGAGGAGAAGTTGGCGGCTCTGCCGTACGTCCGTTCGGTGGAGGTATATCGTGACTTTCCCAACACTCTCGAGGTAAGACTCGTCGAGTATCAGCCGGTAGCGCGCTTGCGTACCGGCAGCGGCGCCGTCTGGTTGGTGAGCGAAGACGGCCGGGTGCTCGCAGAGGCCACTTCTGCATCCCTGGCCTCCCTACCCCTAGTCGTCCCCTCGAGCCCGGTGTCACCCGCGGCTGGCGACCAGCTGCCGCGAGCGATCGCACAGGCTCTCCCTCTCGTGACTCTCCTCGGAGCGAATGGCACCGAAAGCGGCCTCAAGGGAAGTCTGCCCTCTGTCAAGGAGGTCGACATCTCAGCAGCGGGGGAAATCGTCCTCGGAATGAACGGTGGACCCGAGCTGCGCCTGGGCGATCCCACGGGACTCCAGCGGAAGTTGACTGTCGCCGGGGCGATCATCCAGCAATGCTTGAGGGATGGAAAGCAGCTGCAGTACGTCGATGTGTCTGCACCTGAGCGCCCCGCTGTCAAGGCTAAATGAACGTGGTATCGTGCGTTTTAGCAGGAAAGCGCGCATGGGGCACGTACTGCTCCCAGGGTGAAGTAGGGACTGAAGGCTTGGTCGCAAAAGCTCAAGTCGGAGTCCTGTGATTTGATGATTCTGGAGGTTCGAGTAGCATGAGCGACACGGGATCCGGCTACCTTGCGGTAATCAAGGTCGTGGGAGTAGGCGGCGGGGGGACCAACGCCGTCAACCGCATGGTGGACGCTGGGCTGAAAGGCGTGGAGTTCATCGCCATCAACACCGACGCCCAAGCACTTCTGATGTGCGACGCAGACGTGAAGCTGCACATCGGGGGAAAAGTCACGCGTGGTCTCGGGGCGGGGGCGAACCCCGAGGTGGGGCGCGAGGCGGCTGAGGAGAGTCGTGACGACATCCGTGAGGCCCTCAAGGGGGCGGATATGGTGTTCGTGACGGCGGGCAAGGGTGGCGGCACCGGCACCGGTGCCGCTCCGGTGATAGCGGAGTTGGCCAGGGAGATAGGCGCTCTCACCGTGGGGGTAGTAACCAGGCCGTTCACCTTCGAGGGCCGGAAGCGGGCCAGCCAGGCCGACGCGGGCATCGAGGCCCTCTCCAAGAAGGTGGACACCATCATCATCATCCCCAACGATCGGCTGCTGCAGGTGGTGGAGAAAAGGACGTCCATCATCGAAGCGTTCAAGGTGGCCGATGACGTTCTGCGTCAGGGAGTGCAAGGCATCACCGACCTAATCACCGTGCCGGGGCTGATCAACCTGGATTTCGCCGACGTACGCGCTGTCATGCGCGGCGCAGGTTCGGCGCTCATGGGCATCGGCATGGCAAGCGGCGAGAACCGGGGGATAGAGGCCGCCAAATCGGCCATTTCCTCACCGTTGCTCGAAGCCTCCATCGAAGGCGCCACGGGGATCCTCCTCAACATCAGCGGCGGTCCGGATATGGGCCTCTTCGAAGTGAACGAGGCCGCGGAGATCATCGCCGACGCCGCCGACACTGAGGCCAATGTGATCTTTGGTGCGGTGATCGACGAGTCGCTCGGCGATCAGATGAGGGTCACCGTGATCGCGACGGGTTTTGACGGTCTGCGGCGGCACGAGGCGGAGGTCGAGAGACCTATCGAGCAGCCGGCTCTCTCTCGGCCGCCGGTGAACCTGGACACGGTCCTTCCTCAGAAGGCGCACACCTTCGAGATGGACGAGGACATCCTCGATATACCACGGTTCCTGCGCGACAAAGACTAGAAGGTCGTTCGGAAGGATGGTCGCCGGCTGAACGTACCGCTTGCGGAACGGATCGACCCCCGGGCACGGTCCCGGTTGGTCGTTCGGGAGATTGCCGGAATCCCACTTATCGAGGCCACGCTGCCTGGTCCCTTCCGTGCCCTGTTCACCACTCGTCTCGGCGGGGAGAGCAGTGGCACGTTCGCGACGCTGAACCTCTCTTCGCGTAGCGAGGACGAACCCCTGTTTGTCGAGCGGAATCGGGCCCGGGTGGCGAAGCTGGCCGACCGGCTTCTGGTAAGCCCGGCGCAGGCGCACGGCCTGCGCGTGGCGGGAGCGGCCGAGTACTTCCAGCAGGATCCGGATACGCCGTGCGACGGCCTGACCATCCACCCGGAGATCGACAAGGGCCTCGCGGCGCTGCTGCTGTTCGCCGATTGCGTGCCGGTGGTGCTGTGTGGAGAGGTGGACATGGCCATGGCTCACGGAGGCTGGCGCGGGATTCTGGGAGGCATCGTGGAGCAGGCGGGCCGGGCGATGATGGGCCCACCGGGCACGGCGGTCATCGGGCCGAGCATCGGCCCTTGCTGCTTCAGGGTGGACGAAGAGCTGGCCAGCGCGTTCGCAGCGCGCTTTGGTGCGGCCGTGTTGCCAGGATCGAGCGAGGACGGGGCGTCATTCGGCAGAGGTCGCCGGGTCGATCTCTGGGCCGCGACGACCAAAGCCCTTGTCGAACTGGGGGTCCGCGAGGATCAGGTGGTCAATCCACGGCTGTGCACCGTGTGCAACAACGACCTCTTCTTCTCGCATCGCAAGGATGGCGCCGTGACCGGCCGGCAGGGGTGCCTGGGGTGGACGGTGGAGACGTGAACGCCACCGTCGAAAGCATCAAGACCAACCTGGTGGAAGTTGAACGCCGCATCGACGAAGCGTGCGCTCGGGCCGGCAGGCGCGACCGCCCCAGGCTTCTGGTTGCTTCGAAATACCTGTCGCCCGAGGAGATGTCTTTACTACAGGGGGCAGGAATCCGCCTGGTGGGGGAGAACAGGGCAGATGAGCTAGAAAGAAAGTGGCGCAGATGGGACGGAGCTTTCGAGTTCCATTTCATCGGTCACCTGCAGAGCCGGAAGGTGCGGCAGGTTCTGCCCTACGTCACCATGGTGCATTCAGTCGAGTCCATCTCGCTTGTTGAAGAGCTGGATAGGAGGGCGGAAACGGTAGTGCGGGTACTCTTGGAGGTGAATACGGGAGGGGAGGAAACCAAGTATGGTATCCTCCCCGCGGCTGCCGAGGCCTTTCTGGAGCGGGCTGCGGCGTACCGGAAGGTCACTTTCGTGGGACTCATGACCATGGCTCCTTTCACGACCGACGTCGACAGGGTGCGGTCGTGCTTTCGAGATCTCCGCCAGCTCCGGGACCGTTTGGCCTCGTTGTTCACCGACCGGTATGAACTGCCTGAGCTATCCATGGGCATGAGTAGCGACTACGAAGTAGCCGTCGAGGAGGGCGCGACCATGATCAGACTGGGAAGCGCACTTCTCTCGAGCACGTAAGGAGGATGGAATGGCTGGCGGTGGCGTATGGCACAAGACACTCGTGTACTTCGGGCTCTCCGACGAAGAAGAAGACTACGAAGAAGAGACGCTGAACGTGCGCCCGGACATCGAGCCTAGCTATGGCGAACGTCCCTACGTCAAGAAGATCGACCGTAATAGCGGCAATAGCCGCCGCCGGTCGTCGAGCGACTTCGACGACATCTACTCGGACGACTCCTATCGCGGCCAGCGTAACTCGGCCCCTCCCTCGAGGTCGGGCTCGGTGAGACCTCTGGCTCCCGTGGTCGACCAGCCGCAGGTGCGTGTGCACCTGGTGATGCCCAAGAACTTCAACGACGCCCAGGTGATCGCCGACAAGTTCAAGAGCGACATCCCGGTGATTCTGAACCTTCAGTCCAGTGAGACGGATTTGGCCAAGAGGCTCATAGACTTCGCAAGCGGACTCACCTACGCGCTCGACGGAGGTATGCAACGCGTGGCCGACAAGGTGTTCTTGTTGACGCCGAAGAACGTCGAGGTGTCCGCCGAGGAGCGTCAGCGCATGGTGGAGAAGGGCTTCTTCAATCAGCTCTGATGGCCAACGTCTGGCGGACTTGGCGCGTATGAGGGCAGCCGTAGGCATAGTGGGTACGGGGAGTCTCGGCGTTGCCCTTGCCAGGTTGCAGTCCACCCCCATTGGAGAGGCTCCGGTTCTTCTTTCCACCGATCTCCCCACGGACGCTTTGGCGGCTCGGGCGCCCATCATAGTCGTGGAGGGCTCCGCCGATGAGGTTCTTGCGGACCTCCGCTCCTTGCGCTCCCACGTCGATGGCGACACCATCCTGGTCTCGACCGCACGAGGCGTCGATCTCAAACGGCTGCGCGGCGCGGCAGGACCCGGACCGGCACTCTTCAGGGCTGTCGCGATCTCCGCCTCGTCACCAGGCGCGGACATGATGATTCTCTGCTCCCAAGACGAGCCCCGCCTGGACGCCTTTGGCGTGGTCCTCGAGTCGTTGAGCGGCGTTGGTCTCTGCGTGCAGGTGCCCGAGGATCTGCTCGAATCCGGCATGGCTCTCGCGCGGTCGGCACTCGCCCTCCTGACTGTGGCCATGGAGGGCATCGAAGAGGGGGCCATCTCCGATGGCCTGCCACCGGAAACGGCAAGGGCCTTCGCGACGCAGACTCTGCTCACCACCGCTCTTCTGCTGCAGCACCGCGGAGGCTCGCCGGCCGATCTGAAGGACCAGGTAGCCTCTCCGGCCGGCACCACTATCGCGGGGCTCGCCGTGCTCGAGGAGCAAGGCGTGCGTGGAGCGTTCATCCGGGCGATGGAGCGGGCCGCCCGGTCGGACAGCGCATTGCGAGACACGGGGCGGCCCCCCGTGGTTGAATAGTACATGACGCGGATCGAACAAAAGCCTGGGGAGCGGGCCGCCCCGAACGAAGGGAGAGAGAAGTGAAGATCACGCCTCTCGACATCCGGCGCAAGGAATTCAAACGCTCCATGCGCGGCTATTCGGACGAGGAGGTGGACATCTTCCTGGACGAAGTCGCCGACGAGTTCGAGCGTCTCTTCCAGGAGAACATGGAGCTCCAAGACCGGACTCATCACCTCGACGATCAAATCGCGGGGTACCTGCAACTCAAGGATGCGCTGGAGAAAACGCTGATCTCGGCGCAACTGCAGGCGGAGGAGCTGAGAGCAAATGCCCACAAGGAAAGCGAGCTCATCCTCCGCGACGCCGAACTCAAGGCCAGGGGCATCGTCAACGATTCCTATGGCGAGACGCAGAGGACGCAGCAAGCGCTCGTGCAACTCAGGCTGCTCGAAGAGGATTTCCGGTTCAAGTTCCGGTCACTGCTCGAGGGCTATCTGAGGCTATTGAGCCAAGCGCCCCTCGCGTCCCCGGCCGCCGAGCCGAGCGTCCCGGCCTCGGTGGCGCCGCCTGAGGCCCCCGTGGAAGTACCCGAAGCGACACCGGCGACTTGGGCCGTTCCTGCAGCGGAGCAAGCGCCCACTGTCGCGGCCCCCACCTCGGAGCAACCCCAGCCTGCCGTGGAGCTCTCGGCTGAGGTGGTCCACACAACGGCGCCGTCGGCCATGGCTGCCGTGGCGGCAACGGCCGAGGTGCCGGCGGCCGCGTCGCTCACGAGCGGAGCTCCGGTGTTCCAGTCTGTCACCGACGACACAGTCACTGAGGAGGGCACGTTCAGCCTCGGCGGCCCCTTCGGGGTCCCTGGCCACCACGGCGGCGCCGTGCAGCAGCCAGGCGACATCGATAGCACCGCCGAGACTGCGGCCCTAGCGGCCCAGTCCAGCGAAGCCCAAGCCTACGAAGCACCGCCCAGAGAAGTCCAGGCCTACGAGGCACCGCCCAGAGAAGTCCCCGCCTACGAGGCCCCGCTCTACGAAGCCCCGGTCTATGCGCCCACGCCCACCGCAGCTCCGGCCCCCGAGACGGTTCTCGTTCCCCCCACAGGCGACGCTGCGCCTGCCCCCGTGGATTGGACAAGGGACGTGAACGCGGACGAGGAGCCTACGCGCGGCTTCTTCTTCGGACGCAAGCTCGAGGATATCGACGACACCTTCCCGGGCGACGAGGTTGGCAAGAAGGGCAAGGCCCGCGATTTCGAGTGGTGACCAGGAGAGGGACGCGGCGCCCCAGAGCCGTCTGGCCATAACCGCGACCGCCGCGGGCCTTCACCTGGGGGTGCGGGTGAGTCCCTCGGCGCCGCGTACAGCATTCCGCGGCGTGTATGGTGATAGGCTGAAGGTGGCAGTGAGCGCGCCTCCGGAGGATAATCGGGCCAACCATGAACTCGTGGAAGCGTTTGCCGGATGGCTGGGCGTCCGGAGAGAACAGGTGCGGGTAGAGTCCGGGCTCGCCAGTCGGGACAAGGTTCTGTTGCTGAGCGGGTTGAGCGAAGTGGAACTGCGTAGCAGGCTGGCGACGCTCCTAGCGAAGGGCCGGCCGTAGAGGGGAGTCTACTGGTGGATCTGGAAGCTCTGAAGCAACAGCTTCTGGAAGAGCAGGAACGGCTGAGACGCGAGATTGCCGAACTCGACGCGGACCTTTCGGAGTCGCTCGAGGACTCGTCCGAGGAGAGTCCCTACGACCAGCACATGGCCGAGACCGCTGCGGTCACGCTGGATCGTGAGATAGACCTCACTCTTGAGGACAATGCACGCGCGACACTGGTCCAGATCGAGCGAGCTCTTCACAAGGTCGACAGCGGCACCTTTGGGTTGTGCGACAAGTGCGCGAAGCCAATCGGCGAGGGCCGGCTCCTGATCGCCCCCTTCGCCGCTCTCTGCGTAGACTGCAAGCGCGTTGAAGAGCGCAACCGTTGATCGACCCGGGGGCGCGGTGAAGCGGGGGTCGGCCGTCCGGCGCCTGAGGCCCAGTCGGCGCGCCGTTTTCAAGTGGTCACTCCTCATCGTTGCGCTGGGTGTCGCCCTCGCGATCGATCTTGTCACCAAGCACCTGGCCGAGCAGCGCCTGGTGCTAGGCGAATCGCACAAGATCTTGCCCTTCTTCGATCTGCAGCGAACAGCGAACAACGGAGTGGCCTTCGGACTGCTTGGTGGCAGCAGCGGACTGATCATCGCTTCCAACCTGGTGGCGCTGCTGGTGGTCGTGGCCTACGTCGCCTACGAGAAACACCCTATCCTCGCCGGCATCGCGGGTGGCGCCGTAATCGGTGGGAGCATTGGCAACATGGTCCAACGGCTGACCGGCGACAGGCTTGTGACCGACTTCATGAAGTTCCCGCATTGGCCGAACTTCAACATGGCCGACGTGTTCATCGACGCGGGCATCGCGGCGATCTTTCTGGGATTGTTGGTGGAGGCGGTCTTGGCCTGGAAACGCAGTCGCCCACGGCCGGACTCGCCCTGATGAAACGCTCGGTCGGCTCTGCCGACGGGGATCCGGACGATCTGGAGCTCACGGTGCCGGTGGGGGACAGGGGCGTGCGGCTGGATGTCTTCCTGGGGCGCCTTCCCGAGATAGGCAGCAGGTCGCGAGTGGCTGGATGGATCTTGGCGGGTGCAATCACCGTGGATGCGGTGAAGCGACCGAAGAGCTATGTGCTTTCGCCCGGCCAACTGGTGCGGGTGAGCGTTCCGATCGAAGCCCCCTCCGATCTGGTCGCGGAGGATCTGGCGGTCCCGGTCCTGTTCGAGGACGAGTGGCTACTGGTGGTGGACAAGCCCGCGGGCATGCCCGTGCACCCCTCGCGAGGCCATTCCTCGGGAACGCTGGTGCACGCGCTTCTCGGGCACGGCTTGGCCGGTGGCGAGGATCTGCGGCCCGGTGTGGTCCACCGGCTGGACAAGGACACCAGCGGTCTCCTGGTGGTGGCAAAGTCAACCGAGGCACATCGGCGGTTGGTAGCCATGATGCGCCGGCACGACGTGGATCGCCGGTATCTCGCCCTGGTGCACGGGAATTTCGCAGCCGACACTGGGACGATCGAAGCACCGGTGGGGCGCGACCCGGGCCACCGCAGGTCCATGACGGTGGGGGGCGTTGCCGCCCGTGAAGCGCGCACTCACTTCAGAGTGGTGGAGCGATTTGGCGATTTCACACTCGTCGAGGTGCGGTTGGAGACCGGACGCACCCACCAGATCCGCGTGCACTTTCTCGCCATCGGGCATCCGGTGGCTGGCGACCCCACCTACGCCCGGAGGGGGGCACTGGGTCTCGGCCGGCAGTTTCTGCACAGCTACCGGCTGTCGTTTGTGCACCCCATGACCGAGAAGCTGGTAGAGGTCGAGTCGTCTCTTCCTTCGGACCTCGCGGATGTTCTCGCCAAGCTGCGCGGCGCCGGTGGCACGCTTTCCACCGTCTAGCGGCCTTCTCGGTGACGGACGAAGCCCGGAAGTGGCATCGCCGGATGTTAGACTTCAGTGCCGTGACACAAACCAGCGAGATCTCGGTGTCTCCAAACGATCGGGCCGCGCGCGCGGAGGCTGTCTCGATGGCGCGGTCCCTGGCCTTCTTCGACCTCGACGGCACGCTCGTGGTCGGCCAGACCACTCTCTTGCTGGTGAAGTTCCTGCGCAAGGTGGGGATAGTCAGCCGCACGTTCCTCGTCGGCACCGGGCTGTGGTTCCTTCTCTACAAAGCCGGTCTGATACGGGTGAGTGCGAGGTCTCGCGAGAAGGGAGCGGGCGTCTTCGAGGGGCTGAGCGAGGTCGAAGTGGAGAAGCTCATGACGCGTTTCACGGAGGAAGTCCTAGTGCCTCGTTTCCATCCCGCGGCCACGGCCGC
This sequence comes from Actinomycetota bacterium, assembly GCA_003157225.1. The sequence goes on from PMIZ01000412.1 coordinate 12,014, forward strand.
CCTCGCGAAGCACCTGGCTGAGGGGGACCGGGTGGTGATCGTTTCGGCGGCACTCGAGCCGATCGTCAAGGCGCTGTCTGCCCGCCTCGATGTGCCCGATTACGTCGGCACCGGGTGCGAGATCGTGGGCGGGCGGTACTCGGGCCGTTTGACGGGCGCCAATCCTCACGCCGAAGAGAAGGTCCGGTTCGCCCTCGCCTACATGACCGAATGCGGGGCCGATCCTTCCGATTGTTGGGCCTACGCGGACCACGATACCGATCTCGCCCTGCTCGAGTCGGTGGGGCACCCGGTGGCCGTCAACCCCCGCGCCGAACTGCGCAAGGCCGCCGAACGCGCCGGGTGGCCTATCCTTCTCTGACGATCCACGACCCCAAGGGAGGCAGGCATATGGCCGACAAGTTCCCGGACAGCCTGGCTGAAGGCTGGGACCTCGACCAGCTTGCTGTCGCGACCATCCGAACGCTCGCCATCGATGCGGTGCAGAAGGCCAACTCGGGCCATCCGGGCATGCCCCTTGGGGCTGCGCCCGTGGGCCATGTGCTCTGGTCACGACATCTCAAGTTCGATCCGGCGCATCCGGAGTGGCCAGACCGGGACCGCTTCGTGCTCAGCGCCGGCCACGGATCGATGCTGCTCTACGCCCTGCTCCACCTGTCGGGCTTCGGACTCTCCATCGAGGAGTTGGAGTCGTTCCGTCAGTGGGGAAGCCGAACGCCCGGCCACCCGGAGTCCGGACACACGCCTGGGGTGGAGACCACCACCGGGCCCCTGGGCGCGGGATTCTCGAACGCGGTGGGCATGGCGATCGCCGAGGCGTTCCTGGCCGCGACGTTCAACCGCCCGGGCTTCACCGTGGTCGATCACCACACGTACGTCCTGGTGGGCGATGGAGACATGATGGAGGGCGTGTCGTCGGAGGCGGCGTCCCTGGCAGGCCACCTGAAGCTCGGAAAGCTGATCTGTCTGTACGACGACAACAACATCTCCATCGAAGGCAGCACCAGCCTGGCCTTCACTGAGGACGTGGGCGAGCGGTTCGGGGCCTACGGCTGGCAGGTGCTCGAGGTCGAGGATGGCAACGACCTGGAGGCTATCGACCGCGCCCTTGCGACGGCCAGGGCCGAGACCGGCAGACCGTCCTTCATCAAGGTGCACACCATCATCGGCTTCGGTAGCCCCCACAAGGCGGGCACGGCCGAGAGCCACGGCTCGCCCCTGGGCGTCGAAGAGTGCGTGCTCACCAAGCGGGCGCTCGGCTGGCCTGAAGACCTGTTCTTCGCCGTCCCGGAGCGCGTGCGGGAACAATACAGGGGAGTCGCCGCGCGCGGAGCCGCGGCGCGGGCTCGCTGGCAGGACCTGCTGACCGGGTACGAAGGCGCGCATCCCGATGTTGCCCGGCAGTGGGAGGAGGCTTTCAGCGGCCGGTTGCCCCAAGGGTGGAAGGACAAGCTACCCACCTTCGCCGCCGGCGAGAAGGTTGCGACCCGTTCGGCTTCGGGCAAGGTGCTGAACGCTCTCGCGGCAGTGATCCCCACGCTCTTAGGCGGCTCCGCCGACCTCGCGCCGTCCACCAACACCTACCTGGCCGGTCTTGGCGATTTCGAGCCCGGTGCGCCGGGCGGCCGCAACCTCCATTTCGGAGTGCGCGAGCATGCCATGGGGGGCATCGTCAACGGCCTCGCCTACCACAAGGGCCTGTTCCCGTACGGCGGCACCTTCTTCGTCTTCTCCGACTACATGCGGCCGGCCATCCGTCTGGCTTCTCTATCGCGGCTGCCCGTCGTCTTTGTCTTCACCCACGACAGCATCGCGTTGGGCGAGGACGGCCCCACGCATCAGCCGGTGGAGCATCTTGCCTCGCTGCGGGCGATGCCCGGACTCACCGTGATCCGTCCTGCGGACGCGGCGGAGACCGTGGTCGCCTGGCAGGCCGCGCTCGAACGCCGGGAAGGTCCCACCGCTCTGGTGCTCACGCGCCAGGCGCTGCCCGTGCTCGACAGGTCGGTGTTGGCTGCTGCAGAGGGGTTGCTGAAGGGCGCCTACGTGCTCTCGGATCCGCCGGCCTCCGCCGCCATGGGCCAAGCCGGGGCCTACGCGTCCCGACCGGACCTCATCCTGATCGCCACCGGTTCGGAAGTGCCGATCGCGCTGGAGGCAGCGAACACGCTCTCGGCCGAGGGGATCATGACCCGAGTGGTGTCTATGCCTAGTTGGAAACTGTTCGAGGCTGAGGACGCGGTCTACCAAGAGTCGGTGCTGCCCAACGCGGTCCGGGCTCGGGTGGCCATCGAGGCTGGTTCATCATTCGGCTGGGAGCGGTATGTAGGTGATGCAGGCGCCGTGATCGGCATTGACCACTTCGGGGCCTCGGCGCCTGCAGAAGTGCTCTACAGAGAGTTCGGCCTCACTGCTGTTCGTGTGGTCGAGAAGGCTCACGAGGTACTGGGCCGGTAGCCCTCGCGACCTGGTGTGCCAAGAGAAGGAGAAGGGAGGGAGCGTTGTGAACGGCAATCCCCTGGTCCGACTGGGCGAGTTCGGGCAGAGCGTGTGGTGCGACGACATCGGCCGCGACCTCTTGCTGGCGGGCCGGCTGGAAGGCTTCATCCGAGACGACGGGATCTCGGGGGTCACCTCGAACCCTACGATCTTCCAGAAGGCCATCAGTGGAAGCACGAGCTACGACGGCGCTTTCAAGAGCCTAGCGAGTATGGGAGCGACGTCCGCCGAGATCATGGAGACCCTCATGGTGGAGGATATCCGCCTAGCCGCCGATCAACTGCGGCCCGTCTACTCCGCCACTTCGGCACGTGATGGCTACGTAAGTATCGAGGTGGCGCCGAGCTTGGCCTACGATACCCGGGGTACCATGGCCGAGGCCATGCGCCTGTTCGCGTTGGTCGATCGGCCGAACATCCTGGTGAAGGTGCCCGCGACCGTGGAGGGCGTGGCGGCCGCGCGTGACCTGACTGCCCGTGGGTACTCCATCAACGTCACCCTCATCTTCTCGCTGGAGCGCTACCGGGAAGTGATGGAAGCCTATCTCTCTGGGCTTGAGGCTCTCAGGGTGCGCCAGCCGGCCGCAGACCGGGACTTGGGACTGGCCAAGGTGCACAGCGTCGCCAGCTTCTTCGTGAGCCGCGTCGACACCGAGGTGGACAAGCGTCTGGGCGCACTGGTGGAGCATGCGACGAGTTCGGAACGGCAGGTGGCTGGGTGGAAGTCACTGCGCGGACAGGCGGCCGTGGCCAACGCCAAGCAGGCGTACCAGATGTTCCGGGAGACCTTCTCCGGCCCGCGGTGGGAGGCCCTGCGGGTAGCGGGAGCTACCGTACAGCGGCCTTTGTGGGCGAGCACCAGCACCAAGAACCCCGCCTACAGCGACATCATGTACGTGCAGGAGTTGATCGGCCCCGACACGATCAACACCATGCCCATCAAGACGATGGACGCGTTCCGTGATCACGGGGAGCCCGCCGAGACGGTCACGGTGGGTCTCGATAAGGCCAGGGCGCACCTGGAGGCGCTCGAGAAGTCAGGTATCGGAATGGACGATGTCACGGCGCAGCTCGAACGGGAGGGAGTCCAGGCCTTCGCGGCCTCCTACGATGAGTTGCACAAAGCGCTGGAGCAAAAGCTGAAGGGTGCTGCTTGACGGCGCTGCAGGGCGCAGGTACGGTACCTCCGACAGGGTGGTGAGGCCCGTGCCGGAAAAGCGCACAATGGCTGGGACTGAAGGTGGTGAGGGTCGTGGCTGATGACGGCGCCGATCAGAGTAAGAGCTCGTTTCAGAATGACGCCTCGCCGTCAGGATGCGATCGGCGGCCGGGGCTTCATTCCGAAACGAACTCCAAGTTCAAGGTCCTGCTCGACGCGGAGCAGATCGGGCGCACGCTCGCCCGAATGACGCACGAGATAGGCGAGCAGTGCCAGGACCTGGCAGCCCTGGCACTGGTGGGCATCCAGAGCGGCGGGGTGGAATTGGCATCCAGGCTTGCGGAGCTCTTCGGCACCTTCTACGGGGTAAGGCCACCGACCGGCGCCATCGACATCACCTTCTACCGCGACGACCTCGACATGCGGTTGGGGAGAGAGTACGGGCAACCCAAGGCCCGCTCCACCGATCTCCCGTTCGATGTCAACGGAAAGACCATCGTCCTAGTGGACGACGTCCTCTACACGGGCCGCACCATCCGGGCGGCCATCGATGCCCTGTTTGACTACGGGCGTCCCCACGCAGTGCGCTTGGCCGTGCTGGTCGATCGCGGTCACCGCGATCTGCCTATCCGACCAGACTTCGTGGGCAAGAACGTGCCCACCAGCCGTAGCGAGAAGGTGGTCGTGCATCTCGCCGAGGTGGATGGGGCAGACGAGGTCTTTATCGAGGAATAGCACCCGGGCCTGCCCCGCTTGAGCGCGGCGCCTGGCAAGCCCCTTGCGCACCTTCCCGTGCTGGAGTAGCTGCCCGCGGCGCGATACAATCGGTCTGGACGTTCACCTTTTAAACGTGTCCTGTGAGACCGAAAGGGTATCCATATGAACCTCATCTCCATCGACGACCTCACCGCCGCCGACATAGAGAACCTTTTCCAGCTGAGTGACGGCTTTCTCGAGGTCGCGTCGCGCTCCATCAAGAAGGTCCCCAGCCTACGCGGCCGCACCATCGTCAACGTATTCATGGAGGCGTCCACACGCACCCAGTCGTCGTTCGAGCTGGCCGGCAAGCGGCTTTCGGCCGACGTGATCAACATCAAGGAGTCGTCGTCGAGCGTGTCCAAGGGGGAGAGCCTCAAAGACACCATCCTCACCCTGGACAGCTATCGGCCGGACATCATCGTGATGCGTCATCCCCGGGTGGGCGCCTCGCGGATGGCCACTCGCTATACCAACGCTTCGGTAGTGAACGCGGGCGACGGCACCGGGGAGCATCCCACCCAGTGCCTGCTGGATCTGTACAGCTTGCGGCGCGTCTACGGCAAGCTCGAGGGGCTCAAGGTGGCCATCGTCGGTGACATCCTGCGCAGCCGGGTGGCGCGCTCCGACCTGTTCGGCTTCCGCAAGATGGGCATCGACGTGCGCCTGGTCGGTCCGCCGACGCTGATGCCGCCCGGCATCGAGTATTGGGACGTCCCCATCTACAACGACTTTGACGCCCTCGGGGAGGTCGACGTTATCTACCTGCTTCGCATGCAGCTCGAACGGGCCAAGGGCAAGGTTCCGCCGGTCCCGTCGCTGCGGGAGTACAGCCGGCTGTGGGGACTATCTCCCCGCCTCGTCAAGCCGGGCCAGCGGGTGATGCACCCGGGTCCCATCAATCGCGGAGTGGAGCTCTCCGCCGATCTGGCCGACGACGAGCGCTCGCTCATCCTTCATCAGGTGGAGTCCGGCCTGGCCATACGCATGGCCATTCTGTACCAGTGTCTCGCCGGCAGCCTCACTGAGGAGACCGCCGCGTAAGCACGACCCCCGCGCCGCGTAGACCAGACCCCGGGTGACCGGGGAGATCCCACGGAGAAGGACCCGATGGCAAGAAACATGGCAGTGATGGACGGCACCGAGGCTATCGCGCACGTCGCGCACAAGGTGAACGAGGTGATCGCCATCTACCCGATCACTCCGTCCAGCCCAATAGCCGAACATGCCGATGCCTGGAGCGCCGCGGGCAAGAAGAACCTGTGGGGGACCGTGCCGGTGGTGGTGGAGATGCAGTCCGAGGGCGGCGCGGCGGCGGCCGTGCACGGAGCGCTCCAAGCGGGGTCGCTCAGCAGCACCTTCACGGCCAGCCAGGGTCTGCTTCTGATGATCCCCACGATGTACAAGATCGC
>PMIZ01000066.1 GCA_003157225.1 Actinomycetota bacterium
ACATGCTGCTCGCTTTCCTCGTGAGTGCGCGCTTCTTTTTCCGCGCCGACCTGAGCCGCAATAGAATCTACACGCTTTCCGCCGCCACCCGCTCGATGGTTGCGAGTCTCCCGGAGCCGCTTTCCATCACGTACTACGTCTCCGACACCCTGCGCGGCCGTTCACTCTTCCCATCCCAGATCCAGGACCTGCTGGACGAATACGCGACATGGTCACGCGGCCGCATCATTGTGCGCGCGTTGGACCCCCTGAAGTCCGGGCAGGGCGTCAACGTCGAATCACTCGGCGTCCGCGCCCGCCAGATGCAGGTGGTGGAGCGCGACCAGGTCAATCTCGCCACTGTCTACAGCGGTATCGTGCTGCGCTACCTCGACAGGGTCGCGGCGCTGCCCTTCGTGTCGGACCTCTCCACGCTCGAATACGATCTTTCCTCGCAGATCCGTTCGCTCGTTTCTGCCCGCACACGCACGATCGGCGTCCTTCTCGGTGACTCGCGCAGGAGCCTCGGACAGGACTACCGCTACCTCCAGCAGGAGCTGGGTTTTCAGTTCAAGGTGCAGGAGGTGGAGCGGGGCGCCCCGATCCCGGCGGAGCTGGGTGTCCTCTTCGTGATCGGCACCCGCGACATGGACGACTCTGCCGCATTCGCCGTTGACCAGTTTATCATGCGGGGGGGAAGGGTGCTCTTCGCCGTGGACCCGGTCGATATCGACCTGGCGGCGGGCCTGGTTGCCCGTGTCAACAAGAACACGGCGGTCGAGGATGCCCTTGGCGTCTATGGGGCCCGCGTCGCCCCCGAAATCGTGCTGGACACGCTGGATCAACGCATCTCCTTCAGCGTCCAGCAGGGAAGGTACATGATCGTGCCCTATCCCGCGTGGATCTCCGTTGCGGCGCGAAACACGGATGCAACACACCCCATCACCGCCCGATTCGGCGGCCTGGACCTGTACTGGGCGGCGCCCGTTGAACCGATCGAACGCCAGGGCGTGAGCGCGGAGGTGCTCGCGCGGACGTCGCCGAACGCCTGGGCGATGAAGGAGCCGTTCGAAACAANNCCATGAAAGGGCCGACGCAGGGCTCTCCCGCACAGATCGATGTGGCGCTCGCGCTCACGGGCACATTCCACAGCGGCTACGCGGGCCGCCCGATTCCCGCGCGTTCGGGCGACAAGGCAACGACGCCCGCCGTGACGGAAAGCCCGCCGACGCGTCTCATCGTGGTGGGCGACGCCGCCTTTGCCTCCGACATCGCCCAATACACGCAGGCGAGCTACAACATGACGTTCCTTTCCAATTGCGCCGAGTGGCTTTCGCAGGAGGACGACCTGCTGGCGATTAAAACGCGCGCACAGGCTGATACCCGCCTGGACCTTCTCCCCGATCCGGCGGTAAAAGCCGCGGCGATGCGGACCAGCATCGCGGTGAACGTGGTGATCGTTCCGCTGCTCGTCATCCTGGTGGGGGTGTTCCGGCTTCTGCGGAGAAGGCGGCGCAAACACGAGTCGCCGGGAGAATCGGCATGAGCTTCCGCACCGCTGTCACCGCGCTGGGCGCACTTTTCATCGTCCTGCTTGCGGCGTTGGTCTTCGGTGCGGTTTTCGCGCCCGCATCCGCGTCGAAAAGAGCGGCTGATGCGGCCCTTTTTCCCGGGCTCCGCCCGAGCCTCGTGAGGCAGATCGAAATCAGCGATGCCACGACCCGGATCGTCGGCACGAAAGCCGCCGGACAGGACGCTGCCGGCGGAGGGTGGACGCTGGACATCGCGGGCGTCCCGTATCCGGCTTCGCAGGCCCGGGCGGACAGCTTCGTGAATGACATGGCGGCGCTGGCTCGCGGCACCCTGGTGACCCGGGATGCGGCGTCCCTGGCATCGCTTGGCCTGGGTGCCGCCGCCGGCAAGCGCGTCGTTCTCAGAGGCTCGGGAAGCGAGGTGCTCGCCGAGCTGCACGCGGGAAGTGCCGCAACGGGCTCCCAGGGGATGTACGTCCAGCCCGCGGGTCACAACGAGGCCTACCTGACGGGTGCGGCGCTTTCTGGAGCGGTGACGACCGACCGGACGTACTGGGCCGAAATGAGAATACTGCCCTCCACGGTCACGGGGGATTCGATTATTCGACTTTCGGTTGCGCAAAAGGGCACCCTGGCTTTCTCGTGGACTGCCACGAGGGAGCGCAGTGCGCAGAATGTGAATGCCTGGGTGATTGAAGGCAAGACGTCGGTCAAGATTCAGCAGGACAAGCTCAGCTCCGTTGCCTCATCCGTTGCCGGGATCTCCGGTGGCGACTTTCTCCTTGACAGCCACCTCGCTCCGGACGAGTCAACTGCGCAGGCCGTCATCAATCTCACGGGAAGTGACAATCGATCCTACACGCTTCTTTTTGGCGCGCGACAGGCAGACGCCCGCTATCCTTGTGTTCTTGTGGGCACCCCGGTCCCGTGGCTTGTCCCCGAATGGCGATACCAGGAAATTCTCAAGAGCGAAAAAGCGTTTACGACAGGCTCCCCGTGAGGGAGGTGCGGAATCGGGAAGCATCGACGCGGAAGCCGATGACCTGATTGCCGCCTTCCCGCGATGCCTTGGCGACCGCGATATCCGCTTCTTCACGCAGCACGTTCTCCTGGATCAGCCTTCCGCCGCGCGAGCTTACCCCGATCGAAACGCTTCGCGTCATGCCTTCGATGGCGGTCGCGCCTGTCTTCTTGCGGAACTCCTCCAGAACGCGCAGGGCCGCGTCCACCTCGGAATCGGGGAGGATGACGGTATACCCGTCATTTCCCGCTTCGAAGATGAGGTCATGGAGAGGGAACGACTGCTTCAGCAGGCGCGCGATTTCCGCGGTCACCAGGGGAAGGCGCTGGCCGACATAGGGTTCGTCTATGCGGATGCGCGCCACGGAGATGTCCTGGTCGGATGAGGAAGCCCGCTCCAGCTCTGCGCGGAGGCGCGGCTCGAGGAACTCCGCCCAGACCAGCCCCGTGCGGGGGGAGGTGAGTCCCTGCACCTTCGGCTCGGGTGATTCAGATGCAGGACCAGTTTGCGGCCGTCGAGGCTCTGCCTCCTGTGAAGCCGCCTCTTCCCGCGGCGGTGCAGCATACGGTGCAGAAGGAGCATGAGCGGCGGCGGCGGCGGCGGGGCGGACGCGTCGGTGATCGCTCCCGGAATCGTCCATCTGGACGCTCATGAAAATGAGGATGATCACGCCACAGACAAGGAGAAATGCGAGGAAAAGGTACAGGTCGTCTCGGACGACCGGGTAAAGGTCCTCACGGCCCATGACGACGAAAAGGGCGTCCAGCGTGAGACCCGGGATGCTTCCGGGAATCGGCTCGCTCGCCAGGACGTCGTAACCCCGGCTCATGTCATACGCAGGCGTTCCCCGCCAGTCAGGGGTGGGCTCTGCCGGGACCTTCAAGTATGATTTCGTCCGGGCAACGACGTAGAGCATCCCGTCAGAGGGAGAATGCAGGGAAAGGAGCAGGAGCCTCGGCTCGGCGTCGAAGACGTCCTTCATGTTCTTTCTGAACTCGGGCGTTCCGAAGCCCCCGGTTGAATCCCGCAGGGAGACGGTCTTTGCGACGAGGGCAGGGACCCGCTCACGGGCGAGCTCTGCGTTGTGGCGCCGCGACTGCTCGATCCTGAAACCCGTGAGCCCGACGATGAACAGGAAAAAGGCGCCGCTCACGATGAGGAAGATCAAAGAAAAGCGCTTATCCATGCTGCTCTCCCCACCTGGTCGGGAGTATACTCTCTTTCACCGTTCCCGGGGAGGCCGGGGAAAGAGAAGTCAAAACGAAACCGGAGGTCGGAATGAGGGTGCGCTGACGTTGCCTTCCCCGGGGGTGGTATCCGGATACCGCGGAGCAGACCCGGCAGGCTATCGAGGCGCTGCTGGAAACGCTTCCCACGGGCCGCGCGACCGGTGTGGCCGGCGTCGCGCCGCATGCGGGGTGGGAGTTCTCCGGCGGCATTGCGCTGGAGGTTCTGTCACGAATCGCTCGCGGCATGGACACTATTGTCATTATCGGCGGACACCTCGGTCCGACTGACGGAATCCTTTGCGCCTTCGAGGACTGCTACGAGACGCCCCTCGGTCCGCTCATGGCCGACCGGGAGCTGCTGAACGCCCTGGGCGGGACGATCAAGGTCCTCGAAGACCGGCAGCAGGACAATACCGTGGAGATACAGCTCCCTTTCCTGCGCTTTCTTGCCCCCGACGCCCGTGTGCTGGGCATGAGGGCACCGCCATCGCGGACCGCGGAAGAGCTCGGGGCGGCGATCGCGGAAGCCGCGGGCCGGCTTGGCCGAAAGACCGCGG
>PMIZ01000032.1 GCA_003157225.1 Actinomycetota bacterium
GGTGAAGATTTCCGGCGTCGTCGCCTACGCCGACGCAGAGACCTGGACGCTCGACGACATTCGCCCCTACGTCGAGCACGCGATCGCCAGCTTCGGTTGGGACCGCGTCGTCTGGGGCAGCGACTGGCCGGTCTGCAATCTCACCACTCGCCTGCGCCAATGGGTCGCCGCCACACACGAGATCGTCCAGCACGCCGACGAAACGAATCAGAAGAAGTTGTTTCACGAAAACGCCAAACGGATTTACCGGTTGAAATGAAAATCACTCGTATCAATCCGACTGATACGCGGAAGTTGCTTGCGCCGGTTGTGCCCACGACGATCTGGTGCATCGGCTTGAACTACCGGCAACACGCCGCCGAAACCCACGCGAAGATACCGGAGTATCCGATCCTGTTCGCCAAAGGGCTGAACGCCGTCCAGAATCCCGGCGACCCGATTGAGATTCCGACGCACCTGCGCAGCGACGAGGTGGACTACGAAGGCGAGTTGGCCGTCGTCATCTCCCGCGACACTAGGCGGGTGACGCCGGAAGAAGCGAAGAAGGCGGTCCTGGGCTGGACCTGCGCGAACGATGTGACCGAGCGCGACCTACAGGGCACCGACAAGCAATGGTGGCGCGCGAAAGGATACGACACATTCGCAGTCGCCGGCCCGTACATAGAGACCGACTTCCCGGGGCCTGAGGCCTGGATCCGCACCCGGGTCAACGGGGAACTCCGCCAGGAGGGCCAGGTGCGCGACATGATCCGCGACCCCTTCGAGGTCATCTCGCTGGTGAGTGAGGCCATGACGCTGCAGCGTGGAGACCTCATCATGCTAGGCACGCCGCCGGGAGTCGGGGAGCTTCACCCTGGAGATGAAGTTGAGGTTGAGATCGACGGGGTGGGGTATCTGCGGAATCTGGTCCGGGCGGAGGACGTCTAGCCCTCGAGCGCCAATGATGGCGCCGCGAGGTTTGAGGCTTCGTGGTTTCCACCAACGATCATCCGGCGGCAAACGGGCTGCGCGGCTCGGGCGTCGCCGACGTCAGAAATACCGCTCTCAGCGTACTTTGTTCACCAGAGGCCGACGATAGTGCTTGAGGCCCCCGGGCGGTTCGGGTAGAATTCGAACCAGAGTCTGTATTTTTCAAGGCCTGCGACGGGTCCCGGGGGGACTGCGACCCGTTCGGTGGCGATTCTTGACGAGCTTTCCGGGGAGAGGCTTGCCCTTGTCATCTACTCCCGAACCAGTAGTGGAGAATCGCCTTGCCAAAGGCGACCAGACCCCAGGCTCCGGGAGGCCCTCGCGCGGTGGCTTCTGCCATTTGCATGTCCACACGCACTACTCGGCGCTGGATGGGGCGTGCAAGGTCGAGGACCTGGTGACTCGCGCAGCGGAGTTCGGCATGCCCGCGCTCGCCATCACGGACCACGGCATGCTTTCGGGCGCCATCCAGTTCTACCAGCAGTGTGTGAAAGCCGGGGTCAAACCCATCATAGGGCTGGAAGCCTACGTGGTGGAGGACCGCTTCCGCAAAAACGCGCAGAGCGAGGAACGTTGGCATCTGACTTTGCTGGCGGAGAACGAGGCGGGTTACCGCAACCTGCTCAAGCTAGGGAGCCTGTCGTTCCTGGAGGGCTACTACTTCAAGCCGCGGGTGGACTACGAAGCCCTCAAGCGCCACGCCGAGGGGATCATTTGTCTCTCTGGCTGTCCCAGCGGGAGGCTGTCCCGCGCTCTTCAGCACGGCCAGATGGCCGCCGCCGAAACAGAAGTGGCTCGACTACGCGAGGTCTTTGGTGAAGGCAATCTCTACCTGGAGATCCAGGAGACCGGCATCCGTGAGCTGGCGGAGGTCAATCCGCGGTTGGCGGAGCTCGCGGCTCGCATGGGGCTGAAGTTGGTCGCGACCAACGACGTTCACTACCTGCGCGAGCAGGACGCGTCGGCTCACGACGTGCTTCTGTGCATCCAGACCGGGTCTCGGCTTGCGGATGAGAACCGGCTGCGCTTTTCGTCCGAGGAGTTCTACTTCAAGACGGAAGACGAGATGCGGCAGGCTTTCCGGGATTACCCGGACGCGGTCGCCAACACGCTGGAGGTAGCGGACCGCTGCAACGTGACCATCACTCTCGGGGAGATGCTCATCCCACACTTCCCCGTACCCGAAGGCCACACCGAGGCGAGCTACCTGCGGGAGCAGTGCGAGCTGGGACTCGTCGCGCGCTACGGCGCGCGGGACGGAGCGGAGGTCGATCCGGACATCCGGCAGCGCCTCGAGAGCGAGCTGTTAGTGGTGGAGAAGATGGGCTTCCCGCCCTATTTCCTGATCGTGTGGGACTTTGTTAGCTTCGCCAAGAAGGCGGGGATCCCCGTGGGCCCGGGGCGTGGGTCTGCCGCGGGATCGTTGGTGTCGTACCTGCTGGGCATCACCGACCTCGATCCGATCGAATACGACTTGCTCTTCGAGCGATTCCTCAATCCAGACCGTATCAGCATGCCCGATATCGACATCGA
>PMIZ01000313.1:0-1996 GCA_003157225.1 Actinomycetota bacterium
GCCTCTCCGCGACGCGCTCCTCCAGCTCGAATACGAAGGGTTCGTCTCCATCCTCCCCCGGCGCAAGATCGTGGTCAACCCCCTCACCCTCCGCGATATCCGGAACTATTACGAGATCATCGGCGCCCTCGAGAGCGCCGCGGTCCTCCGGGCCGTCGACAACCTGAAGGACGCGGACCTGAAGAGGCTCGAAGCCCTGAACGCCGAGATGCGGGAGGCCGTGGAGAAGGACGATTTCGACCTGTATTATGACCGCAACCTGAAGTTCCACGACGTCTATCTGGGCACGAGCGGCAACGCGATCCTGCACAAGATCATCAACACCATGAAGAAGCGGCTCTACGATTTTCCGCGGCCGTTGAAGTTCGTCAGGGAGTGGGAGTTGGTCTCGATCGACGAGCACTCGGAGCTGATCCAGCTCCTCAAGCGGCGGAACCGGGAGGAGGCCGGGGCTTTCATCCGCGACATCCACTGGTCCTACTCGGTCCAGGAGAAGTTCATCGCCCGCTACTATGCCGGCGCCGCCGGGGCTGACGCCGACCGCTAGAAGTTCAGCTTGAGCCCGAGGCGCAGGGTCCTGCGGCCGTAGAGGGCGCTCGTCACCTGGTAGTCGGGAGAGAGGTACTTCACCCCCGACTGTCCCGCCCCGGCCGCGGCGGGCAGCCAGCGGTCGACATCGTTAACGCCGATGAGCGACGCGGTGGCGCCGAGGACGTTGGTGATGTCGACGAACATCTCCAGCTTGCCATTCCTTCCCGTCCGCCAATCTTTCTGCAGCCGCAGGTCGAGGTTCGCCCAGTCCGCCAGCCGGTGAGTTCCCGGCGCGTCGAGGGCCACGGAGTAATAAACCTGTTCGGTGTTGTTGGCGGCGCACCAGGCGGCGGGCATCAGGACCTGGGCGGTCCGTTGCCACGGGATGCCGCTCTGGTACTGGAAGTAGGCGCTGAGCCAGGTCCCCCAGGGGAGGGCGAGCGAGCCCATGAGCTTGATCTGGACGGGACGGTCGGAGTTCAGGGGGCCGTATCGGTTGATGAAGTAGTTGGGGCTGTCGCCGGCCGCGGTGAGGGCCGTCGTCTCGTCGGTGGACGTCCCGATGTTGCCTTCGGTCCGGCTGAGGACCACGGAGCCGGAGAGCTGCCAGCCGTGGGACATGCGCTTGTGGAAGGAGAACTCCAGGGCGCGGTACTTCCGCTCGAGCTCGGGGACGTTGCGCAGCTGGAGGTACATCAAGGGAGCGCTCAGCGAGCGGGCATAGAGCGTCACGGTTTGGGCCGGATAGGAGCCGGTGCCGGGAACGGTGGTGGTGAAGGGGACCCAGTACTTCTGGGCCGCGGCCTGGCTCATGGAATACCAGTACTCGCCCGTGTCCGGGGCGTAGAGGACGTCCTCGAGGATGTTCGACTGGGTCTTGGCGATGTAATGGAGCCCCAGGGTGAAATCCCGGAAGAGCTCCTGGTCGAGCCCGATCGACGTTTCCTGCGTGATCGGGGCCGTGATATCGCTCGCGACCCGCTGCTTGAAGTTGGAGCCCGAGAGCATCCGGTAGTCCATGGACCCCAGCTGAAACTCGTCCTCGGCGTCGGGCTGTCCGTTGCCGTTGGCGTCGATCCAGGTGATGGGGAAGGTCTGGGGATACAGGGGATTCATGGATATGAAGTAGCGCTGGGAGAGCTCGTCGGCGATGCGGGCGTACNNCAGGAGATGACGCCGGTCTGCTCGGCCGTATTGTAGGAGCCCCAGGGATTGTAGCCGGCGGCGAAGTCGCTCGGATACTTGGCGTTCAGGTAGGTGCTGACGAACGCGTCGCCGATGAAGACCGAGAGCGGGTTTCCGGACACGGTCTTGCCTCCGGCCGGGAACCATCCCCACGTGTAGTCGAAGCGGAGCCCGAGGTTGATGCTCAGCCGGCGGCCGATCATGAACGAATCGGAAGCGAAGAGGCCGAGCTCCTCGGTCTTGGCGCTCAGGATCGTGCTGTTCTGGACCGAGCCGCAAC
>PMIZ01000313.1:2030-2586 GCA_003157225.1 Actinomycetota bacterium
ATCCGCTGCCGCTTGACGGTGGAATTGTAGTCGGCTCCGCTCAGGGGGCCGTAAAGGCTCCCTGCGTCCACGACATAGGGGAGGCCGAGCGCGTCGTTCTGGAGGCTGTGCGGGATGTTCCTGCTGATGTAGGCCGCCCGGACGTAGGCCTGGGCGTCGGGGCCAATGCTGTAGTCGAGGACCCCTTGGATGGCCAAGTTCGTCTCGTGATTGAGGATCGACGTGGAGATGAACGGCAGGCGGGGAGAAGGGTCCCCGGCCACGGGCTGGTAGACGTCGCCGGCGCTGATCCAGAGCGTCGCCTTGGCGTCCGGGATGGGCCGGGCCGTGGCCTTGAACGAGCCCCACAAGTCCTTGCGGTACCAGTCGTAGGCAGTGTCCACGCGGCCGAGCACGTCGGTGTAAGGGCCGATGAAGTTCGCGACATCGGACTTCCGGGAGGAGCGGCCGCTCATGTAGAACCAGGCCCGGTCGGGCCAGAAGGCGCCGCCGAGGTTGAACGTGCCGTCGAACATGCCCTTGTCGCCCGAGACCGGCCCGGTCTCGGGCGACAAGG
>PMIZ01000149.1 GCA_003157225.1 Actinomycetota bacterium
TGGTCTCCGTGGTCGACGTGGTCTCCGTGGTCGACGTGGTCTCCGTGGTCGACGTGGTCTCCGTGGTCGACGCGGTCTCGGAAGTCGACGTCGTCTCGACGCTGCTCGACGTCGTTTCGTCCGCGCCGGACGGCGGCTCCGCGAGCGCCACGGCAGTCGTCACCGCCAGCAGGCACAGGACGAGGACCACGGTGATGAGGGCCGCCGGTACGCACGCCCGCCGGAACATGTCCCTGCCCGAGGAGACTATGAGCCCGACCCCCCTTCGAGGAGCCGAATGAGCCGCGCCATCACCGTTATCGCCTGGGCCCGGGTGCTGCTCTCGAGAGGCCGAAACCGCCCATCGGCATCGCCGCGCATGAGACCGAGCTGATCGACCATGGCGATGGCCCTCTGCGCCCAGTAGTCGCTCGGGATGTCCTCAAACGCCCGGCGGGTCAGAGCACTGCCGGCCGGGGCGCCATTCGTGTCGACGTTCATCGCGCGGCATATCATCTCGGCCATCTGGGCGCGCGTGACAAGCGCGTCGGGAGAATAGGTGGAGCCGTCGCCGGTGCCTTGCACGAGGTGTAGGCGAGCCGCGATCTCGATCTCGTTGTAGGCCCAGTACCCGGACGGGATGTCTACAAAGGAGCCGACTTCTCCGGGCCCTCCACTGCTGGTGAGGTCCTGCAGCGCAGCCGGAGCCATCGCTCGCACCAGGTAGACCGCGAACAGCGCCCGCGTGACCTTGGAGTAGGGCCTGAACCTCTCGTCCGCCGATCCGACGACAACGCCCGCCGCCTCTGCCCGAGAAAAGTCGGCGAAGAACCAGTCGGTGCTGTGCACGTCGGTGAAGCCCGGAACAGCGGTGCCGGTGTGCTCGGTGGTGGTCGTGGAGGTGCTATCGGTCGTGGTTGTGGCCGGCCGGAACGTAGTCGTAGTGGTGGCCGGCCTGACCGTGGTGGTGGTTGTTGAGCTTGTGGTCGTGGTTGTCGAGCTTGTGGTCGTGGTGGAGGATCCGGTGGTGGTAGTGGATGAGCCGGGCTCGGTGGTCGAGGTGGTGAACGGAGGTCTGCCGGCTTCGTTCCACTCCGATAGCGTCGGCGCGGCCATGAGGCTGGCATAGGGATCGATGGCGCTGGGGGTGCGAGTCTGCCCGGCGCTTGCCGCGACATATCCGCCCAGGTGGATCTCAAAGTGCAGCTGGCTGCCGCAGTCCTCCGCGTTGCCACTGTCACCCGCGTAGCCGATCACGTCGCCGACGTGCACCCGTGTGCCGTTGGTCAATCCCGGCGCGTAGGCATACTGCACTCCGCCTTTGCCGTCGTCGGTGCCCGGGGTGTCGTTGTTCAAGTGTATATAGAAGTAGTCGTTGCCGTCGTCGCCGCGCAAGAGGATGTTGTAGTAGGGCAGTCCGTTGTAGCTGGACAGCTTGCCGCTGAGGTTGAGCCAGTCGACCGTGCCGTCGACCACCGCCAACAGCGGGGTCATCTTGGGCACCATCAGGTCGTTGCCGGCATGGGTGCGCCCGCCCGAGCGCGGCGCGCCGAAGGTGTCTGTCCAAGTGACGCGGTTCTCAAGGGGGAAGAGGATCGGCACCACCACGCCGGTGGACCCGCTCGCAGTCTCGACGGCAGTGCCGGCATCCGCGCTATCTGCGGACAGGCCGGCCGCCAGGAGACAGAGGGCACAAACCAGCAGAACCGCCGCGACCCAGACCGGGAAGTGAAGCCTTCTCCAGCGCCCAGCGCTTCGAAAGCTCCTTGGCGGCTGCGTCAGGGGTATCCCATTGGTGGATCCTGTCGCGGCCATGACCATCGTACCTACTTGCTTACGCCGTCAGGCGGTTTTGTCCTTCCGCTGCCGGCGCTTCAGCACCGCCCGCAGCATATCGACTGTTTCGGCAAGTTCGGGCATTTTAACAAGCCTCGCCACCGAGAGGAAGGTCACAGCCCCCACGATCACCCCGACCACCACGCGCACCGCGTTGCCACCCAGACCTCCGCCGGCCGCCGGAGCGAGAACGTGATCGACGCCCCAGATGACCGCTCCCATTACAGGAGAGACCCCGAGAACGTTGAGCAAGGACCGCAGCGTCTTGCCGAACCCGATCACCCCGATCTTGCGTTTCAGCAGCCACATCAACACGACGAAGTTGACGGTGAGCGCGATCGTCGTGCCCAGAGTGAGCCCACCCACACCGAGGAAGTGCATCAAAAGGTAGGAGAAGCCGATGTTGATCACGACGGTCGCAGCGCTGATCTTCACGGGGGTGCGGGTGTCGTGGTGCGCGTAGAAGACACGGGTAACGGTGTCACGCCCGGCGTACGCGTAAAGGCCGATGCAGAGGAAGAGCAGCGCCCAGGCCGTCCGGGCAGTGTCGCTGGGCTTGAACTGCCCGTGTTGCAGCAGGAGCCCGATGAGGGGATAGCGCAGCAGGATGATGCCGACAGTTGCCGGCACCAGCAGGAAGGCCATGAGCCGGAGGGCGAAATCGAGCGTGGCCCGCACACGTTCGGGGGCCTTGGCCGCCACCTGCTCCGAGAGTAGGGGGAAGATCGGGACGGTTATCCCGGCGACGAACAGCCCGAGGGGGAGTTGGAAGAGCTTGTCCGCGTAGTTGAGGCTGGAGATGGAGCCGGTGCCGAGAAGCGAGCCCAGCAACTGGTCGACGAAGATGCTTATCTTGCCTACCGCCGATCCGAGAAGGATGGGCCACACCATCCCCGCCACCTCGCGCACGGCCGGATCCTTCCAGCGGATCTGCGGACGATAACGGATCCCCCGGCCTCGCAGTCCGGGGAAGAGCAAGAACAGGCCGACGATCGAACCGGCCACGCTACCGATGGCATAGGCGGTGATGCCGAAGGCGCGCGCAAAAGCCACCAGGAGAGCGATGGTCGCTATCGTGCCCACGGCTGGAGCGAAGGCCGCGAGAGCGAACTTGCGGAGTGAGTTCAGCATCCCAACCAGCAGGCCGGCGAGTCCGTCGAACACGAAGCCGATCATGAGGATGCGGAAAAGGAAGACGCCCTTGACGACGGTGGCCGGCTTCAAACCCGGGCCCACCAATGGTATCAACCAGGGTGCCAGGATGGCCAGGATCACGCTGACTCCGACAAGGACGGTCGCGATGATGTTGCCGATGTTCACCGATAGGTCCCAAGCCTCATCCCTGCGCCCCGTAGCCAGCCGGAAGCTGAAGAGCGGCACAAAGGTAGCGGTGAGTGCTCCAGCCACCATCAGAGTGAGCAGATAAGGGATCTTGTAGGCGAGGAAGAAGGCGTCGGCGTCGGGCGTGGCGCCGAAGAAGTTAGCCACGGCGATGTCGCGCAGTAGCCCCAGCATGCGCCCGACAAGGGTAGCGGCAAGGATGATCATGGCGGCCCGGCCGACCACCGAGCGGACCGAGCCGGCCGCCTCGGCCTCGGCGGAGGGGGTGACCGGGAGCGGCAGTTTCGGAGTCTCGGGACCGCTACCGGAGACGTCACTCACCCGTCGGCCTCCGGTGTCCGCGTTGAGCCAGAGCCGCGGCCCACGCCGGGCCTGCCGTCCTTGCGGCCTGGAACGGCCGTCAGTCGACAGCGGGTGGCAGCAAGCTGGACCGCGAGGCCAGCGGTTCGTCCCGCTTCGGCACGGAGAGGCGCGACCGCGCGCGCGAGCGCCGCGCGTCGCGCTGGGAGGCCATCCATGGTCTGCATAACCGCATCGAGAAGAGCCGTGGGGCCGGATTCGAGCTCGTCTACCGCGACCGACCAGGGGGTCTGGCGGGTCTGGGCGGCGAAGGCCCTGGTCTTGGGGTCGTAGTCGATTATCACCGCCGGAGAGCCAGCCGTGGCCGCGAGGATGCCACTGTGAAGGCGCATGGCGATCACCAGTTCCGCGCGTCCCAGAATCGCTNNAAGGCGGGCCGCGCCGCCAAGGCCTCGCAGACCGGAGGGTCCTGGATCTCGTGGAAAGGCACCAGCAAGACGTGCACGTCCAGACTGCCGACCGCTTCGTCCAAAGCCCGCCCCAGGCCTGCCAGAAAGCCGGTCCGCCCCAGCCACGGTCGCGGACACACAGCCAGGTAGCGATGGCCGGTCAGACCGTGAGGCACAAGCTCGGCTTCAACCTGAGAGGTGGGAGAGGGGAGAAGTGCGTAGGCCGGATCGGGCACCACCTCCTGCAGCGCGGGTCTTGCTCCGATCTCGTAGGCGAGTTGCGCGGAAGCCGGGTCGCGCCAGGTGACCGCCTGAGACATCGAGGCCGCCCGGGCCACCAGGCGCCGGGCGGCACCCGTGTGTAGCGGCCCCAGGCCCTGCGCGCACCACATGACCGGCAGGCCATGCGCCCTCGCGAGTAGGACGATCGAGAGAAAGTAGGGGATCGGCCGCAGCTTGCCCTGCCTGAACCAGAAGGACTTTCCATGCAGTTCGAAATCGGCCTCGTGCAGAAAGCTGCCCCCGCCGCTTATGAGCAGGTCGGCGGCCCTCATGGCGGCCCGCAGGCGGGCGGGAGAACGCAGGCTAGTCGAAATGGCCTCCAGCTGCCGGCCCTCGCCGTGGCGCCTCTCTGTATCCTCGGGGTTGAAGGAGAGAACGGTGAACCGCGCCTGGGGGTCCCTGCGGCCGACTTCCTGGAGGATGCCGGCCAGAATGGCCTCGTCGCCCGCATTCTTCTCGCCGTAGTAGCCGCTG
>PMIZ01000084.1 GCA_003157225.1 Actinomycetota bacterium
GAGTTTCGCGATGATCGGCGTGGGGCGATAGTCCGTTTTCGGCATGACCTGTCCCCACCGGATAAAGGATTCGCTCCTACTTTACCACTGGACTAATTTCCGGGGGTGGGATCAAGACGAGTTGTCCCGCCGAATCGCATATTCTGGGTTGACGGGAACAGCAGGAGGTCTCTACCTCGCTGGGCCGCCTACTTGGCGGCGGCCTGGCGCGCTCCCTGGATGAACACTAGGAGCGAGAAGAGCAGCGCGAGGAACATCGCCGAGCCGGCCATCCACATGATGGGATAGAGCACGTATCCGGGAGCATGGGGAGAGAAATCGGGATTCAGCCAGCGCCCCCAGAAATAGACCGCGTCCCGGATGGGATAGAGCACCACGCCAACGACGGCTAGCCCCGAGGCCCAGGCGCGTAACGTCCGGCTGGCCTGCGTCTGGATGCCCACGATGACCCCGATCGCGATGTTGAACAGCGCGAACATCCAGGCATACAGCCGCATGTTGTAGCCGGCCTCCCGGGAGGAGTTCGGCACTCGGACATAGGAGGCCGGATTGTAATTGGTCAAGAATATGCCTGCGACTCGATAGGCAGACCCACGCTTGAAGTCGACGACTTGGTGGTCCTGCAGGTTCGAGGAACCCTTAGTGTCCACCACGACCGCCGCTGCCTTTTCATTGAACGCGTGCAGCGCCACCGTCCGCTCGATGAAGAACGTCATGGACAGATACACCATCAACGCGATCAAGCCGATCACGATGTTCTTGTTCCCTATCGTGAGATTCATGGAATCCCTCCTGGCAATCTGTTGGAAGAACTGTTGACTGGCCTGCCTCCACTGATTGGTCCACTCCGAGGTTAGTTCCGAGCGATTGATCATTGCTACTCCACCACTGGACTAATTTCCGGGGGAAAGGTCATGAGCACTAACCTGAAGTCATGCCTCGGGAGCATCGTCCCGAGTTCTTGCGGACCACACAAGAAGTGCAGGTGGATCTCGAAGACACTATGCGCCCCATGCCGGTAGTCCATGCGACTATCTCACCGCGGGGCAGTTTGCCAAGGTGTGTGACATCATCGTGACAGTGGTTATTGCCGTCGGGGACGGAAGTCCTTACGTCTATTGGCCCTGACTGGATGCACCTCTTTGACAAATGGTCAGCGCTGTCTTTGACAGCATGAGGTCCATCCTTAGCCGATCGTCTCCTTCAAGACTCGCAGCGTATTCTCACCCAGCACTTTCCGTATATCGGCCTCGCTGTACCCCCGCTTGATCAGCCCCTCGGTGATCTGCGGAACCTCGCCAGCATCCTTCAGCAGGGTTCCTCCCCCGTCGAAATCGGACCCCAGTCCCACGACATCGATCCCGGCCACCGACGCCACGTGATCGACGTGGTCCAGCAGTCGGTCGAGGGTGGGATGTGCCGCGTCGACGAAGATCGGAACATAGCTGAGACCGATCACGCCTCGGTTCGCGGCGAGCGCCTTCAGTTGCCCGTCGTCCAGGTTCCTGGGGTGATCGCACAGCATCTTCGCGTTCCCGTGGGAGAAGATCACCGGCTTCGTGGTTGTCGCCAGAGCGCTATAGAACCCCGCGGGGCTAATGTGCGCCAAGTCGACGAGCATGCCCAGCCGGTTCATCTCTCGGATGAGCTCCGTCCCGAATTTGGTCAGTCCCACTCCCTCGCGCGGCTCCAGGCAGCCGTCGGCGGCACAGCTACTGACGTTGTGCGTCAAGCCGATGGACCGAACACCCAGCTCATACAGCATTCGGAGGACGTGCAGACTACGTTCGGTACAGTCCGCATGCTCGATCGCCAGAATCACCGCGCTCTTCCCTGGGGCCTTGGCCGTCAGGATGTCCTTCGCCTGCCGCACGATGACCGCCGTGGCGCCATGGCGCTCCAAATCGTTCAGAAGGTACCCGAAACCGTCCAACGCGTACGCGAGGTGATTCTTGAGCGCGACCGTGACGTCGACCGCGAAGAAGCCCGCGTCGATTCCCGCCGCCCGCATCTTCGGGAAGTTGATTTGGATCTCTTCGGCTCCCTCGCGAGGGTCCTCGTGTTGGCGCAGAAAGGCGATCAGGCCGGACCTGCGGGTATCCGACCCCTCGGGACCTCTTTCCAGACTGAGGTTGCCCCGGCGGATGTGGGCGACGAGGGTGTCGTTGTGGGAATCGATGACGAGCGCATTGCGGTGCAGTGTGCTGGAATCCATGCGGTGTCCTTTCGGCGACCAGGCCCGTCAGTGGCGCTGCTGCGCCTCAAGGCGTCGCAGCGGCGATGTCGGGTCCAGCCAGTCGCGCGTGCCGTCCCCGATGAGATTCAGCGCCAGAATGGTGAGGGAGAGTGCTAGTCCCGGCAGCAGCATCATGTACGGCGCGTCGCGTACGTACACCCGGGCCTCGCCGAGGAAGTTCCCCCAGCTCGGAATGTACGGCGGCGCTCCCACGCCCAGAAAAGAGAGCGAGGCTTCGCCCAAGACCGCAGACCCGAAGACATACGTGGCCTGCACGATGATCGGGGAGAGACAGTTGGGGAGAATATGGCGCAGCAGAAGGCGCGTGTCGGTCAGCCCGATCGCCCGCCCCGCCTCGATGTAGCTGGTGTGCACGATAGTGAACACGATGCTCCGGACGAGCCGCGTCACCCGAGGAATCTGCACCACGCCCAGGGCGATGACGACGTTCTCCAGGCGGGCCCCGATGGCCGCCATGATGCCCACGGCCAGCACGATCCCGGGGAACGCCATGAGGCTGTCCATGATNNATCCGAGGATAGTACCCGGCGACCAGGCCGGCACCGGTTCCGAGGAGGCCGCTCAGCAAGCCGACCGCGGCGCCGACGATCAACGAGTTCCGTGCGCCGTACACGGTGCGACTGAAGAGGTCCCGCCCGAAATTGTCCGTCCCGAACAGGTGGCGGGCGTTGGGCCGGATGAACTGGATCTCCGGCCGCACGAGATTCGGATCGAAGGGGGCAATGAGCGGCGCAAGGACGGCGACGCTGATCATCAGGAGCAGGAGCGCGCCTCCAATGCCGATCTGTTTATGGCGCCGCGCGGTCGCATACCACGGGAGCGCCGGCGGCCGGATGGGAGTCTCCCCCTCCGTCAGCCCCGTCGGGTTCTGTGTCTGTGCGGCCATGTGGTTCGGCTCTCCCCGATTCGTCTAGGCGGACGACGATGTGGACTTGCTCACGCGCGGGTCGAGGACGCCGTAAAGGATGTCCACCACGAGATTGATGAGCACATAGGCGGCAGCGATCACCAAGACGATCCCCTGGACGAGTTGGTAGTCGCGGCGGAGGA
>PMIZ01000424.1 GCA_003157225.1 Actinomycetota bacterium
CGCACCAGTTCGATGGCCTTGAGACCTGAAGCCCGGCCGAACGGCGCGAAGATCTGGCTTTTGAAAGCCGCCGCGGCATCCGTGTCGGGCTCCCCGACGGCGACTTGCTGCGCATACTCCACGGCCGCGGCTGCCGCCCGGATTCCCATCCAGGTCGATGAGGTCAGGGCTTTCCCGCGGACCCGGCCGGGCGACGCCGGGACGGCGCCCGCCATCGCGCACCCGCTGGTGGCCGTGTTGCCGACGGCGTACAGCCCGGGCACCGACGTCGCCATCCGGTGGTTCACCTTCACCGGCGACAGTTCGCCGAGCACCCCCGGAAACACCTCGGACACCGGACTGCGCCCGTCGGCCTCCGCCGTCTTGGAGAGGAGCCGGCCCCAGAAGGCCTCTGCCTTTGGGCGGTTCCACAGCTCGGGCGCGTCATCACCGTGTCCGCCCTTCTCCGTGTGCTTGGTGGTGTGCTGCAGCAACCAGTTCTCGTCGTTGTGAGTGAACACGGGACCGTTGCCGGCCATCATCTCCCGGTACCAAACGGCACCGGCCATGGAGTCGACGTCGGGCTCGAACTCCCCGCGCCACGTCGATAGGAACTCGCCTTTGGCGTTGTAGAGAGCGTCTTCGGCGCCGAGCAACGGCTCCTTGCTCCGCTTATTCACGAGTTGCATGAAGGAGCCGAACTCCGCGTTTCGCATCTGGGCGCCCGCGCGGTAAGCGGCCGCTATCCCGTCCCCCCGGGCACCACTCCACATCGACAGTAGCCGGTAGCTCTGCCCACCGGTCGCAAGGATCACGGCTTTCGAGCGAAACAGCCGGCAAGAGCCGTCGAGCACACTGAACCCGATGGCTCCGGCGGCGCGCTCCCCCTCCTTGAGTACGTCCACCACCGCTGTCTTGTCAAGGAATTCGACGCCTATGCGCTTGGCGTAACGCTGGACCTTCATCTGCGTGTCCAACTCGGCGGCGGCCAGCCGCCAGGGAAGGCCGGGCTTGAAAGTATCGGTGGCGAGACTTCCGTCGGCATTGCGGCAGAACGTGTGGCACCACGAGTCGAGCTTCTCGATGGTGGCCCGGGATTCGGCCGCGAACTCCCCAAGGAGGAGTTGGTCCTCCAGGAACATCCCGATGTTGCGGGTGTGGTAGTCCACGAACCGGTCGACCGGGTCGTCCGGGCCCAGGAACATGAACACGCCGGCGCCCTTGTTCGCCTGGCCCGCCCAGCCACTGAAATTCTTGTCGGCTACGAGTACCCGGGTCTCGGAAGATCTCTCCTTAGTGGCGATCGCCGCCGCCAGCCCCGCTATCCCTCCACCGATGATGAGGACATCGGTCTCGCGGACGGTGCCTAGTCTGTCTAAGGTACTCATGCCGGGTACCTCGGGCCGCGCTCAAGAACCGAGGGAAAGGGCTTATCCCAATCGACGAGCACGCGGATTGCGTCCGTGGGGCAGCTGAGCTCACAGAGGTTGCACTGTACGCAATCCTCCGGATACACGACCGCCGGCCGCTTTCCGGCCTCGTCCCAGCGGAACACGTCCACGAAACAGGCTTTGTAGCAGATCTTGCAGCCGTTGCACCGGGCCAAGTCGACGCGAATTGAGTTCACAGCACTTTCCACCCTTGCTCTGCTTCCGGCAGCCCCGCAAACACTCCGGCAAACACTTCATGGCCTCAAGTTGGAGGGCCAGCATCCCGGGGGGCCAGACCACCACTCACGACAGCCATCTCATGTGGGGGTCATTTACTGCCCTTTAGCCACTGCTGCCCCGTCGTTCCCAGCGGCGGGCTCAGCCGTCCCGCTCACAACTAACTAAATTTAGTTAGCAACATTCCTAGTACCACCATTCTGCTACCATGTCAATCTGGGAACCGCTCTATGACACATAGAAGGTGGCTGGTGCGGGACGTAAGTCGAACACCGGCTCGGCGGGGCCGGTGGACCAAGAAGGAACGCCGCGCTCAGGTAGCTGCGGTCACATTGGAGATCATCGCCCACGAGGGCGTCCGGGCCGCGACGCTTGCCCGTATCGCGGGGGCTGCCGGCATCGCTACCCCATCTCTTTACAACCATTTCTCCGGTAGGACAGAGATTCTCGAGGCTGCCTCGGATTTACTTCTCGAGCGCGTGCTCGCCTGGCTCGATTCTTCGACGAATCCGAACATGCTCGAGCGCCTCCGAGAACTGAGCGGCTCCATTCACGAACGCCGGATCGTCGCTGATCACGATTGGGTGATAACCCCGCTCTTTGAATTGGCGGTGGCGGCGCGCGCGGAAGGGCTTATGGAGCACATGGGCAGGAACCAGATGGTGGTGCTCAGCCGGTTTGTCGACATTATTGAGGAGGGCAAGAAGCAGGGGACCATCCGGGAGGACGCCGATGCCCAGGTAGTGGGGTGGAGCTTGATGGGCCTCGGCTGGACTAAGGATTTCGCTCTTCTTGAAGGGCTGGATCATTTCATCGGGAACGGGACGGCCGAAAGGATCTTAGAGAACGTGCTCGACAGGGTTGCTGCGGAAAGACCCTGAAGACAAGTGCCATCGTGACGGCTGGGCTGCGCTCATCCGGTCTTCCCCGTTGCACTGCTTCAGCGGCTGCCGTGACTGCCCTCCTTTCGTGTGCATCGTCACCTCCTGGCTTCGTTGCTTTCGCGATTGGTGGGCGCCATGTCGGGCCGATATCCCCTCGTCATCCTTCTGTTGAGACATGGGCACTGTGCGGTTCCGGTAGATTGTCGGTGTTTGACACTTTCAGGACGTGGCAGGAGTAGGAGACCCCGTAGCAAAGGGCATCGGCCGTATGCTCGGCCTCGTTGCTGGCGAGGTCGCTCTCGCTCGTCACCCGGCCCTCCCGATTGGTCGGCCACTTGGCCTCTTCCAGGTCCCGCGCAAACTCCTCAAGATCGGCCTGGTAGGCGAACCGGCCACTACGGCCACCGCCCAGTTCTCTTTCGGCCATGAAGTCTCTTACCAGACGGACCCGGTCCCCCACGGTCTGACTCCGGGGTGGCGCTATCACATGGATGTTGGAGCGCTTGCCGAGCTCCCCGAACACCGATTCACCGTAGGTCAGATTGCGGCTGAAACCGGAGGGGTCACCGGTCACCTGGAGTTTGCCGAACCGCTCTTCCCATCGCCTGATCAGCTCGGCGTAGGTGGCGGTCGTCGCGTCGTGGCCTTTCCAGGCGTCCATCACCCGACACTCCCTCACCCCGGGGGCATCCACGAACTGGAGAAGGACGGCCGCGGCCGTGGTCACCCCCGGGTCGATGCTGACGACGAACACCCCGCCGGGCTCGGCCCTGAGGTCGGGTACCGCCTGCTGGGTCGCGTCGAACTCGGGGAAGGCCCGCCCGAGGGTCGAGCGCTCATAGCTGATGTCGAGTTCCTGGGCGACGAGTTCCGGCGTAAGGCGTTTGCATTGCTCCTCATACCAAGCGCTGCGCCACTCCCCGCCCAGGCAGGCCTCGTTGTGCCCCGGGTGCGTCATGCCTCCGTGGCACAGATGCTTGCCCGCCCCCTTCACCGGATGGATCGTCCAGTGGTGGCGCACCTGCTGCAGGCTGTCGATACTCCCTGAGTACGCGAAGAAGTTGCTTTTGCCTTGAGGGGTGGAGAGGTAGTGCGGACACCTCACGGCCTGCTCCCACGCGGCGTAGATGGCATGGCCGCGTTCGGTCGAGGCGGTCTCGTCCCAGAGGCCGCAAAGGAAGGTGCCGCCGCGACCGGCGTTGGTGCCTGCCGCCTCTCCGATGATGGTCGCTCCGCTCGCCGGGTTAACCAGGCTCAAATGCTTGATCTTGAGCGGAAAGGTCTCCGCGCCCACCAGCCGCTCGTACATGAACCTGATCTTGCCGTGAAGGGAATCGGTGGTCGAGTTCTGCCCCCCGTCGTCCACCTTCTGTTCTTTCCGGCTGATGTTAAGCGCCCGGAAGTGTCGCCAGAACCCGGCGCTTCCCACCCTGGGGACGTCCGACGAAGTCCGCACGTACTGCAAGCGCCTGCTCACCGAGGCCGGGCCCCGACGAGTTTATCCTGGCCATGGGCTCTGCGATGCCCCCGGACGCGAAGTCCCAGAATGTGAAGGCCATGGTGGACTCGGTGCAGCGACCTCCCTTTGCGTGTCACAATGTGGCGAGTGAAGCGTCCAGACACCACAGAGCCGGCGGAGCCAGGCCTAACGGGATCGTTACAGGCTGCGAGGACAAGCTGGGTACAGCTTGGCGTCATCTGCCTTTCTGAGCTCGCCATCTGGACGTCATTTAGCGCGATCATGCCCTACCTTCCCCTCTTCCTGCAGAAGGAAGGCCACAGTTCGGTGGTCATGATCGGGGTCATCGCAGCCGCCTTCTACCTCGGGACGATTCTCTCCTCGTCGCTGTTCGGCTGGCTGAGCGACCTGGCGGGACGCAAACCCATGATGATCACCGGCATGTCTCTCCTGGCAGTGTCCTCCTTTCTGTTCACCCGGACCGTCGACCCTCAGTGGTTCCTGCTCTTTCGGCTGCTCGAGGGCATCAGCGCGTCCGCGGGCGGGGTCATGCTCGCCTTCGTGGCCGATATCAGCGCTCCCACCCAGCGAAGCAGAGCACTCGGGTTGGTCATGTCGGCTCAGTTCGGGGGCGCGATCGTCGGCCCGGCGCTGGGCGCGGCCATCTACTACGCGAGCGGCGGCGGACGCCTTGGCTTCCACGCCATCTTCTATTTCGGTTCGGCGCTCGCGGCGGTTACTGCTGTCGTAATGGCGTTTCTGATTCGTGAGCCCACCGCGACCGGCCGGCGCAAGGCGGTGCGGACCGAAAGAGAGCGCAGGCCGAGCTACAGGGAGGTTCTCAGGCCCGCCATTGTCGGCTTCCTGGTTGTAGGTTTCGCGGCCAACTTCGCTTTCGGCGGGTTCGAAGTGATATGGAGCATCTGGCTCGCGCGCTTGGGGGCCTCGATGAGCATGATCTCCGCAATGTGGATCGCCATGAGCGTACCGATGCTGCTCTCGTTTGTCGGTGGCATCCTGGCCGATCGCTACAGCCGGTTCGTCTTTATGTTCGCCGGCAACGGCATCGCGACGCTCGGGTTCGTGATCATCGGCGTGACGAGGGGCCTCGCACTCTATCTCGTTGTGGTCGTGGTCCAAGGCCTTGCCTTCGCGCTGGCTGCGCCCGCGAAACAGGGCTTTCTCGTCCAGGCGAGCCCGTCCCTGTGGATCGGGGTAGTGCAAGGGCTGGATTCGACCTCTATGCAGCTCGGCGGGTTGGTCGGAACCCTGCTTATCCCCGCTCTATACAACGCAATAACGGGCTATGCGATCGTCGTGTGCGGGGCGGTCTTTCTCACCGGTTTGGCACTCGCTGCGCCGGTGCTTGGACGGGAGAGCAAGCGGCTCGGGCACGCCCACGCCACCCGGGGCGCGTCAGCGACCGGAAGCTAAGGCGTCGGTCTCCAGCGGCCAGGGGCGTCCCCCACCGCACGTGCTGGACCTCCTGTAAGACGGGGGCCCAATTCTACGGGAACGCTGGCCGAGACGGTGATCGCTGGTTTCTGCGCCCCACACCCTGTCGTGAGCGACGCTTCGTCGTGAGTCACCCCCTGCTTACGTGCGTCTTATAACCCCTGCGCTATGCTGCGTCCAAGTGAAGACAGACCCTCTGCCGGCGGCGGTGCGGCTGGGCTTACGGTCATTTGAACGGGTAGCAAGGCGAATCTCCGGGAGGCATTCGAAAATGAGACCCAGCGGGATCGGCTCGGGGAGTCATCGGGCCAAGAAACGGATTCGGACGGCGGTGATCGCGGCGCTGGCCGCGGTAGTTGTGGTGGTCGCGCTCGCTTTCGCCTTGGCAGGCTGCAGCGCGGGCGCGAGAGGTGGCACCACGTCTACCGCCCCGGCCAAGGCAGCGACCACGGCGGCCATTGGCACCAGCGCGACTAGCAGCAACGCGACCGTCACGACGGGCGGTCCGGTCGCCACGCTTCCGGCCACAGAGAACGGGATAGCTCTCTCGAGTCCCGCCAACTCTGTGGCGGCCCAACTTGGGCCCAGTGTGGTGAACATCCAAGTCACGGCGAACGTGCAAGGCGGCGGGTTCTCTCGCAACCAGTCCTATTCGGCGGAGGCTTCCGGGGTGATCTATACCTCGGACGGCATGATCATCACCAACGATCACGTGGTGACTGTCGATACCACCGGACAGCCCGTGGGCAGCGTTGAGGTCACCTTGGCCACGGGTGAGGTTCTGCCCGCCAAGATCGTTGGGCACGATCCACTCACAGATCTCGCGGTGTTGAAGGTCACCTCCAGCAAGCCTTTGCCGGCCGCGACGTTCGACACCAGTCAGGCGGTCGTCGGTGACTACGCTATTGCTATTGGTAGTCCCCTGGGGTTCGCAAACTCGGTGACGATGGGAATCATATCCGGCCTCAATAGATCGCTCGACCAGTTGACTGGAAGCTCGTCCGCCGCGGCCTACGTCGACCTCATCCAGACCGACGCCGCGATCAGTCCGGGTAACTCCGGGGGTGCTCTGGCCGATGCAGCCGGGAGAGTGATCGGCATCAACGTGGCCTACGCACCACCCAGTTCCACCGGAGCAGAGAACATAGGCTTCGCGATCCCTGCGCTGCTCGCGACCAACATTGCCGACCAGATCATCAAGACCGGCAAAGCGAGTCATGTCTACCTGGGCGTCTCCACCCAGACGGTCACCACTGATCTTCAAAAACAGTTCAACCTGAGCCGGTCGACCGGGGCGCTGATCGCCCAGGTGAGCGCGAACTCGCCGGCTGGCACGGCAGGTCTCAAGCAAGGCGACATCATCATCAAGATCGACAACAAAGCTGTGGCTAACAGCTCGGACCTGTTGGTGGCGCTACGGAGTGAGACCGCAGGGAGCACGGTGCAGGTGACGGTGGATCGCAACGGTTCAACGATGACCATCCCCGTCGTCGTGCAGGAGCGTCCGGTAGGTACGTAGGAGTTGCGTGGCGCCGACTCCTGGGTCGGTGTGAAACGACGCTACTCCGCCCTCTGGGCGGTAGAGAAATAGGAGGGAAAGGGGCTTCAGCGGACTCTGAAGCCCCTTTCGCCTTTCGGGATATCGTTGTAGATCTCCACCCGGGTCAGGGTATCGACGAGATCTCAATCCAGGGGGAGACGGTGATAGCACGGCAACTCGGCTCGGCCGGTCCTGAAGTCTCTGCGATCGGCCTGGGCTGCATGGGGATGTCCGGCAGCTACGGCCCTGCTGACGACGAAGAAAGCATTGCTGCGATCCATGCGGCTCTCGATGCCGGCATCAACCTGCTCGACACCGGCGACTACTACGGCATGGGCCACAACGAGATGCTGATCGGGCAGGCCCTGCGCGGTCGCAGGCGTGACGCTGTCGTGCTCAGTGTGAAGTTTGGGGGGCTGCGCGCGCCCGACGGCGCCTTCGTCGGCATCGACGGCAGGCCGCCTGCAGTGAAGAACTTCCTCGCCTACACTCTTGGACGGTTGGGCGTCGACTACATCGACATCTATCGCCTCGGGCGAGTGGACCCGGAGGTGCCCATTGAAGAGACGGTGGGCGCGATCGCGGAGATGATCGCGGCCGGGTACGTACGCCATGTCGGTCTTTCCGAGGCGGGGTCGGAGACCCTGCGGCGCGCACAGGCGGTGCACCCAGTGGCCGATCTCCAGATCGAATACTCGCTGCTCTCGCGCGGGATTGAAGCCGAGATCCTTCCCACCTGCCGCGCGCTCGATGTGGGCATTACCGCATATGGGGTGCTGTCCCGCGGTCTACTGGGCGGCGAGCTGTCCGCGACCGGGTCCTTCGCTCGAGGCGATGCCCGCGCTCACATGCCCCGGTTTCGGCCCGACAATCTAGCGCGCAACCTTTCGATTGTGGACCGACTACGAGCCATCGCCGCCCAGAAGCACGCAACCGTGGCCCAGGTCGCGCTTGCCTGGGTGCTCTCGCGTGGAGACGACATCGTCCCGGTAGTCGGAATGCGGAGTCCTGGACGGGTGGCGGAGGCGGTCGTCGCTCTCGACCTGCGACTGAACGAAACCGAGCTCGCGGCGATCGAAGAGACGGCGCCTCTCGGTGCGGTGGCCGGCAGTCGCTACGACGAGCATCATGTCGACGCTGAAGCGCGAACTGACCAAACGCTAGATTTGGAGAACGCGACTGGACCTCGAGCTCGCCCTTGTCAGCTACATCGGCTGGTACAACGCCCGCCGCAAGCGCCGTTCCCTCCGGGTCATCGAGGAAGGTCGGATCAGGCGGTTGGCACCCCTCGAGATGCTCGAGCGATACAATCAGGAAGTCGCCACCTTAGTCGTGGCATCCAATTGAAAGAGCCGACGCGGAACCCGGGGCGTTCCACCCACATTTGGCTCTCTTGCTGCTGATCTCACCGCACCGGCGCGGGTTGCGTCAGTACTCCTCAGGCCATTCGACCATAGAACCTGGAGAACTGAGCGAGTCTATTGCTGACTGCAACGTACTGTGAACCTGGTATGTTTCCACATCGGATCGGTTTGTTCTCCCGGGGAACGCCTTAGCGTGCTCGCGGTTGGAGAACAAGACTATTCTCTCCTCTCCATCCGCCGTGAAGTGGACAGCGTAGACAGTTCTTGGTTCCTGCAAGGGGCTATTGTCAACCAAGCCATTCATGCAATTCTCCCTAGCACAGTACGTTTCAGCGGAGTCTTTCCGCGACGTCATTCTCATCTTCCATGCTTGACTCCAGAGGTGAATCAATCGCCTCCGGGTACCCGCAGTGCGTCTTCAATCTAGCAGATGCACGAAGCCTTGATGCCGCCGTTTCCCGAGTTCATGCTG
Organism: Actinomycetota bacterium; assembly: GCA_003157225.1. Next base: position 8,821 of record PMIZ01000424.1, read on the forward strand.
AGAACCCAGCTCACGCCGCTCAAGCAAACGGATCGAGAGTTTACGGACCTGAGGGGTACGTCTATTCCGATTCATGCTGCTATCCGATGATATTCGTGAACCAGACCGCCGAGCCGGGACTTCGGAATCGAAGACAACGTGAACATCACTAACGGTCTGTGTGCCCCTTAGCGCAAGGCCACCAAGGGCGGCGCCTCCGGGTTCAAAGCGGTTGCGGCGGACGAGTCAAGACGCCTAGAGGCTGCGCGCGCGCATTCCGGGCGACCCAGGTAGTACCCCTGCCCGTAGTCGCAGCCATACGCGCGAACAAGCCTTAGAGTGGCTTCGTTCTCGATACCCTCCCCGACGACGGAAAGGCCCAGCTTGTGGGCCAGGCCGATGGTGGAACGAACGATGGCCGCATCCTGCTTGTCTACGGTCATGGAAAGCACAAAGGACTTGTCGATCTTCACCTCGTCGGCAGGGAGCTTCTTGAGATAAGGAAGGGCCGACTGACCTGCTCCGAAATCATCAATGGAAACCCTGGCTCCCAGATCTCTGATGGCGCCCAGCACTTTCATGCTTCGCTCGGGGTCGATCATGATGCTTCCCTCGGTGAGCTCGACGGTCAGCCAGTCGGCCGCGCATTTGTGGTGCACAAGGAGGCCGCTCACCAACTCGGGGAGATCGGGGTCGTCCAGATTGCGGGCAGAAAGGTT
>PMIZ01000299.1 GCA_003157225.1 Actinomycetota bacterium
CCACTCTCTGTCACGGCGAGCGTTATTTCCCTATGGGTGCCGACTCGCTCGGGCCATCTTCCAGGCTCCGCGCCCTGGCCCTGATGCGCGCTGCTCACGCGGTACGTATTCTGGGGAGCACTCGACCATTAATCGGAACTGGGGGGGTGTTGGCGATGCTGGTGGTTCTCTAGCCTGATTGCGGCTAGAGAACCACCAGCACACGGGGGTGAGGCAGGAACTCAAGGAGGGGGTCTAGAGCAATGCCACAGCAGCATGCTCGCACTCCTTGCCTGAACGGCGCCTGAACGCCTGCGGCGCGAAGGTCACTCTGGAAGACTGACACCGATGGCTTCTGCCACCTTGCCCCAGCCCTTGTCCTCTTGACCTTCCAGTCGGCGAAGATAGGTGCTGGTCACCGCGAGCGAGCTGTGATCAAGGAAGCGGGACACCTCCTCGATGCTCTCGCCGGCGTCCCTTCTCAGTTTGGCCGCGCTGTGGCGAAGCACGTGAAGTCCGGCTGGAGGAAGTCCGGCTTTCTTGAGGTACCGGCGAAATCTGCCGTAGAAGGTGGCGCTCCGGAGTCCGTCCCCGTTGGTCGCCGCCGGAGAGGGCCAGAGCGATTCGCCGGCCGGCATGTGCTCCAGGTCGCGCCCGTAGGCCGCCAAGCCGGACCTGAGCGCGACGAGCGCCGGACGGGGGAGCTCACGGCGTCCGGTCTTCCCGCCCTTGCCCCGATACTGATAGAAGCAAGTCTCGTTCTCAAAGCTCAGGTCGCCGGCGGTCATGCGAAAGACCTCGGCCCGGCGGCGACCGGTGAGAACCAGGGTGAGGATAATGGCTCGGTCACGAAGACCCGGCGGAGTATCGGGAATTACTGCGAGGAGGCGCCGGACTTCCTCCGCGGAGAGTCCCCGCGCCGGTGGGGCAGAGGTTCGGGGCCGCTCCAGCTTGTCGCAGGGATTCCTCTGGAGGATGTCCATGCGGATGAGGAAATGGAAGAAGGAAGACAGGCAGGCCATGCGAGCGCCGATGGTCACAGGCGAAGGATCTCTGCCAGAAACACCCCTTCCATGAGCCCAGACGAAAACCTCCTGGACGGTCACCTGGTCCGGCGCTTTCCCCACCCGACCAAAGAAATCCTGGAGCATGCGGGAGTAGCCCTCGACAGTGCGGACCGATCCGGAGCGGCGTTCCTTCTCCACCAGGAAGGCGTACATGCCGCGTTCCCAGCCGACGAGGTTCTCTTCGGGGAAAGCGAGGGTCTGGGCTTGGGGGATGGTGGCCTCCGCGCTAGGGTATGAGCTACACCATGTTCCCTCGCTGGACGGACAAAGCAAGCCAGAAGCGGCTTACGGTTCCACCTTTGGCCGGCTCTGCTGATGGGGCCCTTGCGGTGGTCAGGGTAGATAATGGGGCATCGCGATGTGTGCATAGCAGTTCCTTCTTCACCACGTGTATTGACTCGCGAGCGCCAAAAAGCACACGCTCACAGAGCCTAATAAGCTAAAAGGACCTGCGACCCGCGGTGCCTGCTACTATCGGGGCAACCGATGAACTACTCGATTGCTCGCTTGCCGCAGCTTGGCACGAGCAGAAGGAGGTCAGGTGTACGACCACGTGTTCTCACCGTTACGCGTGGGCGGGCTCGAACTCAAGAACCGGCTCACCATGGCTCCGCTGTACCTGGGATACGCGGGCGAGGCCGGCCTCGTGAACGAGCCACTACTTGAGCATTACCGGCTCATGGCGACAAGCGGCGTTGCCCTCGTGGTTGTGGAGAATGCGAGCATCGATCATCCGGTGGCGAGTGGGGCAAAGCGCGAACTCCTGGTCGACACTGACGACTGCATCGAGGGTCTTACGCGGTTGGCTCAGACCATCAAGAAGGAGGACGCGCTCGCCAGCCTCCAGCTCAATCACGCCGGCCGTTTCGCCCGGATGGCGCCCCAGCCGGTTGCGCCCTCGGCCATCGAGACGTTCGGCCGCCAGACCCGGGCGCTCGCTACCGAGGAGATGACAGGTATCGCCGAGAAGTTCGCCCAAGCGTCCCGGCGGGTCAAGGAAGCAGGCTTTGATCTCGTGGAGCTCCACGGCGCCACTGGTTATCTTCTATCCGAGTTCATTTCGCCCCGCACGAACCGTCGGGAGGATTCCTACGGCGGTTCTATCGAGAATCGCTGCCGGTTCCCCCTGCAGGTCATCCACGCGGTGAAGTCGGCGGTGGGAGATTTGCCCGTGGGCTACCGCTTCCTTGCTGAAGAATGGCTACCGGATGGGCTGCGGCTGGAGGAGGCCTGTCGGGCGGCCGAGATCCTTGCCGGGGCCGGCATCGCGTACCTTTCGGTTATGGGAGGGACCTACGAGTCCTTCGGCCTGCCAGACGTTCTCAAGCGAAGCGAGCAGCCCGGTTATATGGTGGAGTTGGCGGCCGCGGTGAAGAGCGCGGTCGACATTCCCGTCATTGTCGCCGGGCGCGTCGACTCGGGCGCCCTTGCCGACCAGATCATTGCCGAAGGTAAGGCTGATCTCATTGGCCTTGCCCGCGTCCTTTGGGCCGACCCGGAGTGGCCGGCCAAGGTGAGGGAAGGAAGGGAGGACGAGATAATCCCGTGCGATTGCCAGGGTGCCTGCAACACGTTGGTCGCGAGAGACATGCCTGCCCTCTGCGCTCGCTGGCCGCGCGAGAAGCTCGAGGCGTGGAGGGCGCGCATGGTGTAGGGGTTAGTTCAAGCACAGGTCACTATTCTGCGATGGCGATGGTTACTCGGTAAGTGCTGCAACGACGCACATGAGGGATGAACTTTGAACACCTATGTGCCCCTCTCTCACGAGAGAACCCAGGAAATACTGGAACACGTGGCCCAGGTCCTCACACCGCAGCCGATGAAGGACAGTCGTCTCAGCAAACTTGCCCACCAGTTCTCCCAGTACGACACTGACTTGTTGCGCGTGGGCATCGTCTTCATGAAGGGGTTCGGGGCAATCCGCTCGGGAACTCTGGACGCGGAACCCCTGGTTCGTGACTGGACATTGGAAAAGGGAGTCGAGTTTCGAGCGAATAGGACGGTTGCCAATGTGATCGCCCTGGGTCTTTGCGCCGCCCTCGACCATGTGTTGCCCAAGCTTGTGAGCTACGGGAAGAAACACTCCCCTACCTTGTTGGCCCGGTACCAGCTACTCGGCGAAAAGGACCTTGAGGCCGCCATACGTCCTTCGGGCAAACGCGAGCTTGACTGGCCGCGAGGTCTCCTTAAGGCCTTCTCCGTCAAGTGGGATGACCTGATCGGGGAGGCGTTACGAGATCTGGTCGGTGCCCGGAACGACGCCGCCCATGAACTTCCTCAGGGGTTGCCGGATTATTGGGGTGATCGCGTTCAGGCCTGGGAGGAATCGGCGACGTGGCTTGTCCAGAGCCTCGCGCTAAGGTTAGATGACCTGGTGGCGCGCGGCCGATGAATCGGAGGAGTCGCCTGGCGTCCACGCCCAGCAGCCTCGGCGACTGGCCGCATGCGGGGGCTCCCGAGCATCAGCGAGCAACTGCTTTCTTGGTTCGCTCGCGGATGTGCCGGGGATCACAAACACCAGCTCGTGATGGGTGCGTCCAATTGGACTCGACTCGAGCCGCTGAGTCACCATGGAACCTGGCGGTTCAGTCACCCAGCGATGGCGTGGCTGAGTTCTGGCTTGGCAGGGGCGTGGAATACCGTGGTTGGCTGGAGGAAGGCCACCGCACTGCCCGCAACTTGCTGGGCATGCTGGCCTGGAGGGTTTGTCACGGGCATTTCTACAGAATCTTGCAGGGTCCTGCCGGGATCCGCCGCTTTCGTGCAGCGATTTCTTGAGATCAGGATCGCCTGCCAGACCTCCGTCGGGGCCCCCGAAGGTGCCTCCTTGGTGACGGTTTGGTGGCGAACTCGTCACTAGCGGATGGACCGGAAGGGACGGGATCGAACCGGAGGACAGACCCCTCAAGGCAAAAGAGCGGAAACGAAGGGGCGCTCTCCGTGCTTCCTTACGAACTCCTCCCACGGAAATGACCTACCATGCCTGGGGTACACCCTGCGTACGCCCAGAGGCTTCAGCCGCTCGATGCCGGCCTTCGCTGCCGCCAAATCGTCGATCCAAACAAGGTTTGGCCTGAAGAAGTTGTAGATGAAGTCCCCACAGAACAGCTCGCCCTCGGGGGTCAAGACCCCGATGGAACCCCGCGAATGAGCGGGAAGATGGAGGACCTTGGCGTCAAATCCGTACTCGGATAGGCTTTGCCCATCCTCCAGGTAGAGGTCCGGCGAAAAGCAGTCGAAGCCGCCGCGATGAACCAGAGTCATGACCCGACCTACCAGCACGATCACCCGGCCCATGGCGGTGATCCGGTCCGGCTTGGCTCTTCTGCTATGGGACATGTCTCCGCGCCTGACCATCCCGGCGTCATTAGGGTGCATGGCGATCGGAGCGCCGTACTTTTTCCTGAGGGGTACGTTTATTCCGGT
>PMIZ01000462.1:0-844 GCA_003157225.1 Actinomycetota bacterium
GCCATCGGCTCGCTCGACTTCTTGGTGGTCCAAGACATCTTCCTCACCGAAACGGCACGCTACGCCGACGTGGTCTTGCCCGCGGCCTGCTACGCCGAGAAGGACGGTACCTTCACCAATACCGAGCGGCGAGTGCAGCGCGTGCGCAAGGCTACGGAGGCACCCGGGCAGGCGCGCGCCGACTGGGAGATCATCGCCGATCTCTCCGGGCGCATGGGCTACCCCATGGAGTACGGTTCTCCGGCCGACATCTTCGAGGAGATACGCACACTCACGCCGACGTACGCAGGCATGACGTACGAGCGAGTGGAGGGTTGCGGGCTCCAGTGGCCGTGTCCTGACCTCGACCATCCCGGTACGCCCTATCTGCATGAGGACACCTTCCCGAGGGGACGCGGGAGGCTGATGGGCGTGGAGTACGAGGAGCCGGCCGAACTCATCACGGATGACTACCCTCTGCTGCTCACGACCGGGCGCATGCTCTACCAGTACAACATCTCTACCAGGCAGTCCGCGATCCTGGATTCCCTCGCATCACACGAGCAGACCGAGATCAACCCCGAGGATGCTCGCTCCATCGGGCTGAAAGATGGCGATGAGCTGAGAGTGACCTCACGTAGGGGCTCGGTGGTAACGAGGGCGAAAGTAACGGAGCGAGTACCGGCCGGCATCCTCTTCATGACCTTCCACTTCTCGGAGACCGCGGCGAACGAACTCACCAACTCAGCGTCCGACCCGATCTCGAAGACAGCGGAGTACAAGGTCTGCGCGATTCGCATCGAGAAGGTCTCGGAGGTCCAGTAGCTCGTTTCAGAATGAAGGTTCGCCGTCAGGGTGCGATCGG
>PMIZ01000462.1:889-8840 GCA_003157225.1 Actinomycetota bacterium
TTGTTGCGTCCCTGGGTAGAGTCGCCAGCGAGGCCTTGTTCTCCGGACAGCCTCCTAGGTCTCCCGCACATCTAGAAAGTCGATCACCAGGGGCCGCACTGCATCCAGCAACTTGGCCTGATCGACATTGACGACTTTGAAGGTGACGGTCTCGGAGTCGCCGTGCAGACCCAGCGCTTCGATCTGGCCACCCACCCCTGCGATGGCGCCGGTGATCTTGGCCAATACGCCCTGATGATGCTCGATCTTGGCCATGACCCGCACCCCGTGCGTGCGCGCCCCGAACAGCTCGAGCAAGACGTTGAAGAGGTGCGACTCGGTGATGATGCCCACCAGCTCGTCGCCTCGCATGACAGGCAGGCCGCTGATACGGTTGTCGGCCATGATCCGCCCGGCCTCTTCGACGGCAGTGTCCTCAGCAACCGTGATGACGTCGCTCGTCATCACCTTCTCGACGCTGATCTTGTCGAGCAGGTAGTCCACCTCCCACACGCTGAGCGAGGTCGCCGGAGATGGCGACACCCGAAACAGGTCCACCAGGGACACAATGCCCACCAGCTCGGCCTTGTCGTTCAACACGGGAAGTTGGCGAACCTTGCTCCCCTGCATCACCTTCAGCGCGTCGGGCACCGACGCTTCCGGATTCGTGGTGACAGGGTTCTTCGACATCCTATCGCGGACTAACATATGCTCCTCCTGATCCCCGGCTTCTGTTCACTGCTGCATTCACAGCCTCTCGAAACGCCGAACGCACTCCTCCTTCTTCCAGTGTAGCGACACCGGCCTCGTCGAGCTCGCCGTTCGCCGCCAGAAACTCCCTGAGCTCGCCCGGCGAATCGGAGTGCAGAGGCAAGAGCCGAGCAGCGGCCACTGCCATCTGGCGCACGAGGGTACGCGCGAGCGGCCGGCTCAGGCCTGCAGCCACTGCCCCATCCTCCAGACTCTCGATAGCCAGGGCCAGAAAGGCCGGCCCCGATCCCGAGACGGCGGTCACCGCGTCGATCATTTCCTCAGGGACAGACACGGCAAGCCCCAGAGGCTCGAAGAGATCGAGCACGTCCTTGACCCGCGCCCCATCCATTCCTGGCTCGGCGGCCACCGCCACCGCCCCCACGCCCAGTTCCACTCCCAGGTTGGGCATGATCCGGAACGCCGCCGGACCCGGACCCAGGATGCTTCGGACCTTTTCCAACGTGACGCCGGCCATTGACGACACCACCGTCTGCTCCGCGCGAAGCAGTCCTGCCATGGCGCCGAGCACCTCCGGCCCATCCTTGGGCTTGACCACCACCAGGATGATCTCGGCCGCGATCACAAGATCCTCGAGACACGCGGCGGCGGCGATGCCACCCTCACCGAGCAGCCGCTCCACGGTGTCGCCGACCTTGTCCCAGACGAGGAGCCGCATGTCGGGCTCGGGAGAGCGGAGCCAGCCCCGCACTAGGGCGGACCCCATGTTGCCGGTTCCGATGACGCCGACCGTCGTCACAGAGCCACCGCCACTTTCGCAACGTGGAACGCAATGCTCACAGCCCGGCCTCCGAGAGACTCACGACCTTGGTGAGATCGTCGGCGCGAAAGAAAAAGCCGCCGCCGACGTACGGTGCCGCCCGCCCCTCGGCCTTCTGCAGGCGGACGAGTATGAACTCCGAGAAGCCCTCGAGTGGCTCCGCGTACTGGACCCACCGCTCCACCATCCCCTCGGCGCCCGTGAACTGATAGCCGGGAGGCTGAGGCCATTCCGCCCGGCCGTTGATGATGACCTTGTCACCTTGATTGAACGCCGCCATTAGAGGATCCTCCCGGCTTGCTGCATCTTCGAGCGGAGAGCGACGGTCGCCTGAGCGACCTCCGAGACCATGCCGCGCAGATTCTCGATCCAGAGTGTTAGATCCACCAGGTGCGCATCGCCTTGGGCACGCTTGCCGGTGATCTGCCCGCGTGCGATCAGGGCGTCACCCACCGGCGTCCGCGTGAGATGACGCCACCGATAGGACGCCAGCCACCCGTCGTCGCCCATCCAGTTGGTCACACAACGGCACATGAGCAGGCGGGAGAGCTTCGCGAAAAGGAAGGCTCGTGGCTCCCCTTCGGCCTGCGCGGAATGATCCGACCAATGCCGGCCGACCGGTCCGCCCCGCAGATGGAAGAGACCGGTGGTCGCGTCGGGGATGAACTCCTCGCTGATGCCTTTGTCCAGGGCCATGAGCAGCCAGTCGCGAGGCGTCACCTCCATGAGCAGGTCCGGCGTGACCATGTATGACGTCAGGTTGTCCACCATGCTGGTAGGCCCGAGAACGGTGGGCAGGGTGCGGTCGCCCACGTCGACGTCTTCCCAGTACCGGACCGCCGCCCCACGCACGCGCTCCTCGCCGATAATCGCGGCCAGGTAGCGAAGCTCCTCCATGGTATAGGCGTATTCCGGCATGGGGCGAGGTTCTGGGATCTCTGTCAAGAAGGTGCGCTGCACGTAGACGCGCACCTGGGCCGCCACCCTCTCATCCTGATTGACGTAGTCTTTGTTCGTCTCGGTTAGGCCGAACGTGCGAGGGCCGCCTTCGGGCGTGACGTCGACAATCTCCGGACGGCGCCTGAAGACCTGGAACACGTCGCCCCTGTGGACCGGGTGGAGGTACTTCCAGTCCTCACCGATGAAGACCCGGTGCTGATAACCGCATTCGGGCGCGGCGGGCAAAGCGCCTACTCCTTCGCTGTGCAGCCGGTCGAGAAAGAGGGGGTGGGCGACCATCTCCTTCCAGCGGCTGCGCCGCGCAAAGTCCTCTTTGCGCCAGAGGAGGTTCCAGGGGTCGGCCGCGCGGGCCATAGTGACCATGGCCTCCTCGGTGGCAACGAGCCGGCCTTTCGAGTCGTCAAAGCCGACCAGCGTATCGAATAGCGCGTCGGCCCCGGCCAACATCGCCCGCTCAGCGGGGGTGTATACACCGCGAACAGCCACTAGTCGCCCCTTTCTTGCCGGCCCTTCTCGTCCGCGGCTTCTGCCTCGACGGCCGCCTGTACGGCGCTGCCATCCAGTGTCTCGTGCTCTAACAATTCGCGCGCCAGCGTCTCAAGAGCCACCCGATGCTCGCGAAGCACTTGCTGGGCCCTCTCGTACTGGTCGGTGACGAGGTTCTTGATCTCGGCGTCGATCATCTCCTGGGTATGGGGGCTGAGTTGGCTGTTGTCCTGGACGGTGCCGCCCAGGTATTGCAGCTGCTGCCCCGCGTACCGGACCGACCCCAGCTTCTCGCTCATACCGAACTCTGTGATCATANNTCGCTGGCGCCGGTGCTGATGGTGTTGAGAGCGGTGGTCTCCGCGGCACGCCCCCCCAGCATGATCGCGATGCGGTCGGTCAGTTCGTCCTTGGTGAGGACGTAGCGATCCTCGGTCGGCATCTGCAGAGTGTAGCCGAGAGCGCCTCGCATCCGAGGGATGATGCTTATCTTGGCCACCGGGTCGGCGTGCGGAAGCAGGCCGGCCACGAGCGCGTGGCCCGATTCGTGATAGGCAACGGTGCGGCGCTCTTCGTCGTTCATCACGCGGCTTCTCTTCTCGAGGCCGGCCACGACGCGTTCCATGGCCGACTCGAAATCAGCGATGCCCACCGCGGCGGCGCCACGGCGCGCGGCCAGCAGGGCCGCCTCGTTCATGGCGTTGGCAAGGTCGGCGCCACTGAAGCCCGGCGTTATCCGAGCCGCCCGATCCAGGTCGAAGCCGTGCGCCAGCTTGATGCCCTTGCTGTGGATCTTGAGGATCTGCACGCGGCCGATGAGGTCCGGGTTGCCCACCTCCACGGTGCGATCGAAGCGGCCGGCGCGGAGTAGAGCCGGGTCGAGCACTTCGGGCCGGTTGGTCGCGGCCATGATGATCACGGGACGGGCCATGTCGCTGCGGAAGCCGTCGATCTCGGCCAGCAATTGGTTGAGAGTCTGCTCCCGTTCGTCGTTGCCGCCGCTCACCGTCAAGCCCGCGCCTCTGCTCTGCCCGATGGCGTCGATCTCGTCGATGAACACGATGGCCGGGGCCACTTTGCGGGCCTGCTCGAAGAGGTCGCGGACGCGTGCCGCGCCCACCCCCACGAACATCTCGACGAACTCCGACCCGCTGCTCTCGAAGAAGGAAACGCCCGCCTCACCTGCGGTGGCCTTCGCGAGCAGGGTCTTGCCGGTGCCCGGAGGCCCGACAAGCAGAACGCCTTTCGGGATGCGCCCACCCAAGTTGGCAAACTTCTCCGGAGTCTTCAAGAATTGGATGATTTCCTGCAGCTCGGCGATGGCCTCATCCGCGCCGCCCACGTCCTTGAAGGTGACCCCCACCTCCTCGGCAGTGACCTGTGTCGCCTTGCTGCGACCCACGCCAAAGATGCCCCCGGCCCCACCGCGTCCGGCCCCACCGGCCAGCCGGCGGTACATGAAGTAGTAGAGCGCGCCGATCACGAGGAAGGGCAAGAAGTTGAGAAGAATCGTCCCGATGGCACTGGACGGCGGCTTGAACGAGTACTTGATTGGGGGCTTGGTGCCCTGCAGTTCGGTTACCAGTTGCGTGTCGGCTCCCGTTTCGTAGTTGGTTTGATAGTTGTCGGTCGTGGAAGTCCCGGACTTGGTCATCGTCCCCGTGATCTGGCTCGGGCCGATCACGGCCGTCTGTATGAGGCCGGCAGCTAGGTCCGCCTTGAACTCGCTGTACTGCAACGTCGTGTTGGCCGAGGTAGCCGACCCGAGGACGTACTGCTGGAAGAGGTAGAGCGCGCCGAGCGCGATGACCACGTACACGACCAGGTGCCAGAGGTGCCGGCCGCTGTTTCGTTGCCCGCCGCCACCTGGAGGCCCGCTGGAGGGTCCGCCCACGCCGCCGGGCCTGCCACCCTGGGAGCCTGTCCCGCCCGCGCCGGCGCGCTTTGGCCCTCCGCCGGTGCCGCCCGACGCGCTGCCGCCCGCGCCCTTGCCCCGGCTGCCTGCCCCGTCGGCTTTGTTCACCGGAGGCTTCTCGCCCCCGCTACCGTCCGAATTCTGCGCACTCATGTGACCGTCCCTTTGTGTGTTCCAAGCGTCTCTGAGCATACCCTTATTCCGCCGATGGAAACCCGGAGACCCGTCTCCTCGATACCCAGCGCCGCCCAAGAGCGCAATCACGAGCAAACACAGGAGCGAGGGAATCAAGACAACCCACGCGAGATCGGCTATCGTCGTTGCTATACCGACTGTAGGCGATCCTCCGTATGTGAGACACCATCGCCACCAACTCCGGCGGTGGCAAGTGGCGCGCACGATCGGGGTGAAGGTAGGTGAGCGCGTGTCGCCGGGCTAGGCAGGACCGAAGCGCTGCGTACCGCGCCGGTCACCCATGGTCGCGTGCAACCTGGCGAGCAGCGATGTCCCGCCGGACGCCCGCCCATACAGGATTCCCGCCCGGGCTTGGCATCCGCGGGATGCGTAGTCACAGAGCGAAGCGCTGAGGTCGCGCGACTCGCGCCCGCGACCTCAGCTCCGGTCTTGAGTTCTCTACCTCTTCAGGATGTCTCGGATCTTCCCGGCCGCTTCCTCCAACACGTCGCCGATCTCCTTCAGCCTGGCAGGATCGCCGGCCGTGCGGCGCACCGCCCGCTTGACCTCGCCGAGAGAATCCCGTATGGCTTCCACCGCGCTCCAGCCTTCGGCCTGCGGTCCCGCGCCCCAGTGCGATTCCCAGTGCTCGCGGTGGCAGCTGGCCCGCTCCTTGTGCTCCTCTAGAAAGGCGAGGCCCGCCTCGGTAATGGTATAGATCTTCTTGCCGTCCTCGGTGCTCGAGGTGACTAGGTCCTGGTCCTCCAAAGCCTGGAGGGTGGGGTAGATCGCTCCCGGGCTCGGGCTGTAGAAGCCTCCGGAGCGGTCTTCCATGTCGCGGATGATGTCGTATCCGTGACGAGGCTTGTCTTTGAGCAGCTCCAGGATGGCGAATTTGATCCCGCCTCTCTCGAAGAAGCGGAATCCCGGTCCGCGCATAGGCCCGTGCGCGTGATGCATCCGACTTTCGCATCCCGGTCCGAACCCTGGCCCAAATCCCGGCCCGTATCCAAATCCCATACGTCCCATGGTTGTCCTCCCATGATGTATCACGATATATCGCGATACATCTTAAATCCTGTGGCCGCAATCGTCAAGGTCCACTGAGACGCCTGGCGCGGTGCCCGTCCAATGGACAGGCCGGCCTCCCTAGACCTTCTTGCTGTTCCTGCGCACCCGCCATGACCCCCCCTCGAGGGATGACGGCTCCGGATACCACCAACCGCTCACGGAGTACTCGTGCACTCCACCGCGATCATCGACGATCCGCGTGCTGCAGACATAGGGCGACTCGGCCAAGCCAGAGTCACCGTACGGGCGAAGAGTCGTTGGGTCCACCGTGACCGAGAGTTGGGCGGAGGCCACCACCGACACATGGCTTCTGGAATGCTCGAGCAGCGACGGGAAATGCCTGACGAAGGAGTCGAGGCATTCTTTGACCTTGGGCACGAGCAGTGGGGACGGTTCGACCCGTCCAGTCAGAAGATTGACGCGCAGATGCGTCCCGCCGGTTGACCAAGCCGCCGCGACGATATGACCCATGACGTACTCTTCGCCCCAGAAGCACAGGAGACTCGAAAACGATTGGGTCACGTCGTGGGCGACGTTCTTCAGCGCTTTACGAGTCGGCATACCCCNNCCCGACTCCCCCAACGCGTCCGGCCCCAGATGTTGCACGCAATATTCCACGGACCCCCCGCATGCGCGACGACAACCAGGAATCCTAGCATATTCCGTCTGGTGGTACAGAACCGAGAGCCACCAAGCTAGTGCCTTCGTTGCACGAAGCACCCGGGACGAAAAGGCCCGGGCGATGTTTTCGTCGTCCGGGCCCTTCTCGTGGGAGTGTCTGCTGAACACGGGATGGCAGGACCGAGTTCAGCGTTATCTCGCTGTTAGTATAACGGTACTCGATTGTGAACGCAATAGGAATCTTCGCTGCTGCGGCGACCGCTCAGGCTCAGCGGATAGCGCAGGTGAACCCGTCCGGGCTGAACTGATGGTAGACGAGCGAGAGGCCTTTCTCTCCCTTGGGTACCTCGTAGACGGCCGTAGTCTGGGCCTCGACGCCGGGTTGCACCTTGCCCGCGTTGGATTCGGAGATGCCTCCGTAGCCGGAGGTCTCCACCATCGGGTACGCCTTGCCGCCGGAGTTCTTGAGGACTATGTCATCGGAATAGAGGCCACCGCGAAAAGCGTAGGAAGCGTCCTTCTTGTACGTGAAAGTGATCATCAGGAACTCATTACCGGCCGCCGGCGCCTTGGATACGTTCTTCTTCTCGCCTGAGTCACCGGTTAGCAACAGCGCGTTGGCTGCAACCGAGGCCAAATCATCGGTGACGGTGACCTTCGACACTGACAATTGGCCCTGCTCGACCTCCATCACCTGACCGATGGTGGCGAAGGTCTTGGCCGCTCCCTTGTGGCTGTCGGACGTGGTAGTGGTCAAGAACGAGGTGCTGGTTTCGGACGAGGCGGTCGTCTGACCGGATGGCGGCACGGTGGTGGAGGCGGAGGAGCCGTTACAGCCAGCAAGTGCAAACGCGACCAGCGCGAGAAGCAACGAAGCTGCCAAAAGGATAGCGACGTTCTTTCTGCTCAAAGCCATTGTGATACTCCCTGAATCGGCCTTTTCGTACGGGGCAGGATAGCCTCCAGCGGCTGCCGTGGCAACAGAAGGTCGCTCATCTGCAAAATCCGACTTGACCGTTGGTACCCTGGAGACCCATCATGGGTACGTGCAGAAGTGACCGTAAGTTCCAACGTGGGGAAATGTATGCGGCTGGCGATTGTGTCGCCCTACTCGTGGACCGTGCCCAGCGGGGTGAACAGTCACGTGCTCAGCCTGGTGGACCAACTCGAGGGCGCGGGGCACGAGGTTTGGGTGATAGCGCCCGCGGGAAACC
>PMIZ01000476.1 GCA_003157225.1 Actinomycetota bacterium
GAGTTTGAGGATCTCAGCATCACGAAGGTGCGGTACCTTGAGGACCGTGGTCTTCTCACTCCGCAGCGTACTCCGGGCCGCTATCGCAAGTACAATTCCGCCGACGTTCGCCGGCTGCGCACGATCTTGACCCTCCAGCGAGACGAATACCTTCCCCTCGACGTCATCCGCCAAAGGGTGGAGCGGGGGACCGCCTCTGTGCTTGGCCAACCGCTTTCGCCGACTGCGCCACTTTCGGCGCCCACTCACGCTCTCAAGCGGGAGGAGCCGTCCTATGCGTGGGACGAGGCGCGGGAGGCCGCGGGAGCGACGGAGGAGTTCCTGCGTATGCTCGCGGAATATCGCCTTATCAGCCGGCCGGCTCAGGCCAATGGCCTTCAGCTCACCGAAAGCGAGGTCGAGATCGCCCGGATTTGCGTCCTCTTAGCTCGTTTTGGTGTGGAGCCTCGCAATCTGCGTCTGCTCTATTCGTCGGTGGAGAGAGAAGCGGCGTTGCTCGAGCAAGTGGCTACGCCCAACCTTCGCTCGAGCCATCCTGACAAGCGTGAGTACGGCGAGAACATGCTCGAAGACCTGGGGGCTTTGCTCTCACAACTCCTGCACCTGCTTCTCTACAAGGAGCTGCGCAGCCTCCTTTCCTGAGCCGGACTCCGAGGCGACTTTTCTTTCCGGTCCGAATCGTGCCAGTCTCGCCGCCGCGCTAGTTTCTTGCCCATTGGCACGCAATTCCCCTTGGGCTCTGGTCAGCGTAAAATGGGGCGGGCTCGTTGGAGCTCCACCGTTGGCGCGACCCAGAGACTAGGAGTGCGATGGACCTCGACAGCTACATCCGCCACATACCGGGATTTCCGAAGCCAGGCATAGTCTTTCACGACATAATGCCCATGCTCCAAGACGCCCAGGCCCTTCACTACGCGGTCGACCGTTTGGCAGAATTCGGACAAGGCAAACAGGTAGATCTCATCCTCGGGGCTGAGGCCAGGGGCTTCATCCTGGGGGCGGCACTGGCTTACGCTATCGGTGCAGGTTTTGTCGCTGCACGCAAACCCGGGAAGTTGCCTTGGAAGGTCAATCGCTGTGAGTACGACCTTGAGTACGGGAAAGATGCCCTCGAGATGCACGCCGATGCCATCAGACCGGGGCAGCGGGTCCTGATCCATGACGACCTTCTCGCGACTGGAGGCACAGCCAGGGCCAAGATCGAACTTGTGGAAGGCGCCGGGGGAATCGTCGTCGGACTGGCGTTCATCATCGAGTTAGCCGACCTTAAGGGGCGGGAGAAGCTTCAAGGCTACGAGACTTTCAGCCTCATCACATATTAGAGCGCCTCGCCGACCGCTGCCACGGTGGACAGGGGCGATGGCATGAGGCGCCCTCGTGCGTCTTCCCGGATGTTAGTTCACATAATGTACATTATCGAGCGTTGACAAGATCAAGGGGAGTCGAGGCCGCAGTCCGGCCTCGTTCTACCTAGTGCAGATCGCCCCGGATGCGCGAGATCGCCACCGTGCCGGTCCCGCAGACGACGAAGCCGGCCCCCGCGACGGGGACCGGCTTCGATTCTCTCACTGCAATCGTCACGCAGAAGGTGCGCTTTTGAGCTACCCGCCGAGGGATGGGCTCACTTGACCAGGTTCATCATGTTGAACATCGGCAGGTACATGGAGATCACGATCAGACCCACCATGCCGCCCACGAACATCATCATGATCGGCTCGATGATCGAGGTCAGGGCTTTTACCGCTGCGTCCACCTCGTCTTCGTAGAAGTCCGCCACTTTGTTCAGCATGGAATCCAGCGAGCCGGTCTCCTCACCGATGGAGATCATATGCGTCACCATGGGCGGAAACACCGAGACCCGCGAAAGTGGCCGGGCTATCGACTCCCCACTTCGAACGCTCTCTTTTACGTCGATCATGGAGTCCTCTATCACGGAATTCCCTGAGGTCCTGCCTGTGATCTCGATCGACTGAAGGATAGGCACGCCAGAACTGACCAAGGTGGCCAAGGTCCGGCTGAACCGAGCGACGGCCAGCTTCTGAACCACCATGCCGATCTTGAGAGGTATGCGTAGCTTCAGTCTGTCCCACTTCCGACGGCCTTGATCGGTCTTCTTGAGTCTCATGAGACCCCATATGATCAGGATGAGCAGAGGGAAGATTATGAACCAGTAGCCCTTGAGTGCGTTGCTGATCCCCATCATCAAGCGAGTAAGGCTAGGCAGCTTTCCGCCCAAGTCCTTGTACATGTTGGCGAAGATGGGGATGATGAACAGTAGCATCCCGATCAACACCAGCAATGCAAAGCAAGCGATCAAGACCGGGTAGGCCATGGCCGAACGAATGGAGCGCTTCAGGCTATCGTCTTTCTCCAGCTGGGTCGCCAGCCTGTTGAGGGTCTGATCCAGGGCGCCGCCTGCCTCGCCGGCCCGTACCATCGAAACATACAGACGGTCGAATGCCGCGGGATGTTTGGCCATAGAGTCGGAGAGGGGCATCCCAGCTTCGACGTCCTCTCGGACCAGGTGGACGATCTTGCGCAGACGCGCGTTCTCGGTCTGCTCTTCCAGGACCATCAGCGCACGTAGAACAGCGAGGCCGGAACTGATCATGGTAGCGAACTGCCGGGCCAGGATAGCCTTGTCCCGCGCCTTTATGCGTTGGCGGCTCGACAGAGATTTCCCTATGTCGAACGAAAAGGCGCCCTTCTTCTCTTCGAGGCGCAGGACTGTGAACCCCTTGCGGCGGAGCTCAGAGACGACTGCCGCCTTCGAGTCGCCCACCAACTCGCCGTTGAATGGGCTGCTTCGATCTCGCTTAGCCGTGTAAACGTAAGTTCCCACTTCGCTGCTGCTCCTTCGTGCGCTGCCTATCTATCCACGTATATCGGCCGAAACTCGTAAGCGCTCAAGTAGCCTGCGAGATTCCCTCCCTCGGCTGCAGAAGCGGACCGCCCTCCCCCACTCTGACGAAGTCTGCCTGTCTGGCGGGGCCGGCACCATGGGCCGCGGCCTGGAGACTATGCTGCTCCCTTGAGAAGGAGCCGGTCGAGGTCCTCAGGTGTGGACGACCGCCGCAAGGCAAGGTCTTTCGTGATCCTGCCGGCACGCACGAGGTCCGCCAACGAGGCATTCATGGTCTGCATGCCGTATTGCGCACCTGTCTGCATGACGGTGTAGAGCTGATGAGTCTTGCCTTCACGTATGAGATTCCGCACGGCGGGGGTCGGCACGAGGACTTCGCATGCGGCTACACGGCCTCTACCACCAACGCAAGGCAGCAGCTGTTGAGTCACGATACCCTCGAGCGTGGCCGCGATCTGCACGCGGATCTGCTCTTGCTGGTGTGGCGGGAACACGTCGATCATGCGGTCGACGGTCTGTGGGCAGTCTTGAGTGTGCAGGGTCGCAAAGACCAGGTGTCCGGTCTCGGCGGCCGTCAGGGCGATCTGGATCGTCTCTAGATCGCGGAGCTCGCCGATCAGGATGATGTCCGGATCTTGGCGCAAGGCAGAACGAAGTGCCGGGCCGAAACCCTTGGTGTCGCTTCCTACTTCCCGTTGGTTCACCACGCACTTCTTGTGCTGGTGCAGGAACTCGATTGGGTCCTCGATGGTGACGATGTGCTCCGAGCGCGTGTCATTGATCTCATCGATCATCGCAGCCAGGGAAGTCGATTTGCCGG
>PMIZ01000095.1:0-151 GCA_003157225.1 Actinomycetota bacterium
GAGATCATCGGCTTCTTCGGCAGTGACCCCGCCAATCCCCACGATTTGGGGGGCGAAGTCGAGATCTGGCTCGAAGACGAGAAGCATGTCATCGACCGCAGCGCCATGGTCTTCGTTCCGGCCGGCATGGTGCACTGCCCGCTGGTGCTCA
>PMIZ01000095.1:255-3448 GCA_003157225.1 Actinomycetota bacterium
TCCTCGTCAACAATGCCGGCATCGACGTGGCCGGGTCTGCCGCCGACTTGGATCCGGACGTCTGGCGGCAGGTTATCGAGACCAATCTCACCGGGCCTTTCCTCATGATAAGGGCAGCCCTTCCACACATGGTCAAGAACGGCGGCGGCTCCATCGTGAACGTGTCGTCGTTGGCTGCCCTCCGCTGCCTGCCCGGCATGCCGGCGTACTGCGCATCCAAGGCCGGGCTCAATCACCTCACCAGGCAGGTGGCGCTCGACTACGGCTACGCCAACGTCCGCTGCAACGTGGTCTGCCCGGGGGCTACGCGCACCGAGATGCTCGAGCACTCCATGGAGCCGGCGGCGAAGGTCCTGGGCACCGACGTCGACGGTGTGTTGGCCCGCATGACCGCCAATGCGCCGCTGAAGCGTGTGGCTTCGTGCGAAGAGATCGCCAAGATCTGTCTCTGCCTGGCTTCGGATGATTCTTCTTTCATGACCGGTTCGGAGATCGTCGTGGATGGGGGAGCCCACGTGGTGGACGTAAACGGAGCGACCCTCAGCAGCATCGGTCTGAAATGGGGCGACGCCTGAGAGAAAGGGAAGTGCAGGTATGTCTGGGGAGCAAGGACCATTTGAAGGCAGGCGGCCCCACCATGTGGGCATCGTGGTGAGGGACATCGAAAAGGCGATAGCGCATCTGGAGGCGCTGGGTTTCGGCCCGTTCAAGTTCGACGACCAACACCGCACCTTCACGCTCCCCTTCAAGGGCGAACTGCACGGCCAGCCCGCGGAATGGAAGACGACCATCAGCAACGCGCTGATGGGCGACGTGGAGCTCGAGCTGCTCGAGCCGACTGAAGGCGCACAGGCCCTCAAGGAGACTCTCGACGCCCAGGGCGAAGGGCTGCACCACATCGGCTGGCTCACCACCGATATCCAGGGCGACATAGCCCAAGCCAAGGCTCGGGGCGCCAAGGTGTGGACCAGTTCCTTCCCCGAGGGGAATATCGGTTTCTGTTACTTCGAGGGCTCGGACATCGGCAATCTCGCCATCGAACTCCGGGAGCCGTAGGCCATGAAGGCAGCAGTTCAGTACGCGCCGTTCGACGTGCGCGTGGAGGAAGTGCCGGAGCCGTCACCAGGCACCGGGGAAGTCAAGGTCAAGATCGCCTACTGCGGCATCTGCGGCACCGACCCCGACATCTTCGACGGCAGCTTCGGATTGATGAAAGCCCCGTGGTGGCCGAAGGGCCCGTTCACCGTCGGGCATGAGGCCTGCGGGGTCATCACCGAACTGGGACCGGGCCTAGTGGGGGACCTCAGAGTGGGGCAACGGGTGGCCATGAACTTCCGCACCTACTGCGGCAAGTGCGACTACTGTCGCTCCGCGCGCGAGCACATGTGCGAGCACGTCACCAACTATGAGGCGGGCTTCGCCGAGTACGCCATCTACGGGGAGGCGGCGATCTACCCGCTGCCGGACGACCTCAGCCTCGAACGCGGCGCTCTGCTGGAACCGGTGACCATCGCCACCCACTGCGTCGACCAGGGCGACATCGTCCCGGGCAAGACGGTGGCCATCTGCGGTGGAGGAACCATCGGCCAGTTGGTTTTCCCGGTCGTTCTGGCAGTTTCATTCTGGCGCAANNCCGTCTTCGAGTGCAGCGGCAGGTTGAGCGTCACCACCCAGGCACTTGCTCTTGCCGACAAGTGCGGCACGGTGGTGTGGGCGGGCGTCTACCCGGAGGAAGCAGAGATCGGCATCAAGCCCTACCATCTCTTCGCCAACGAGCTTACGCTGCGCTCCACCACGCTGGCGCCCTATGTGTTCCCACGGGCCCTCAAGCTGCTGTCCAAACTGGATCTCGACCCGCTGATCAGCGAGGTCGTTCCTCTCGCCGATATCGCCAAGGCCCTCGCCGGCCGCAAGAACAGCACAGCCGTGAAGATCCTCGTCAAGCCCTAGAGAGTAAGAAGTGAGGTCGCTCCATATGAGTGAGGTCGCCCTATGAGTGAGAAGATCAACTGCAGCAACTGCGGCATGCTGCTCTACTTCGGGGAGGAGATCAGCCGCCGTCTCTACATGCGCGCCATTCCCGACGAGTCGGCGGTACTCGAGGCCTACGGCAACGCCTGCCCTCGGTGCGCCGCGTCCCTTTCCAAGGATTCGGTGAAGATCATCATCAAGAGGCGGGCCACCCATGGCTCATAGCGACGCACTCATCCAGGAGCTGGAGGCCAAGGCCAAGGTTCTGGCCAACCACTGCCTGACCCAGTTCTGCACCTTCAGCCAGGGGCACGTGGGGGGCACCATGTCGGTGCTCGAGATCATCACGTCCCTGTACTTCCATCACATCAAGTTCGATCCCAAGAACCCGGATTGGCCCGAGCGCGACCGGGTGATCATGTCCAAGGCCCATTGCTGCGAGGCCATCTACGCGGCGCTGGTGGAGCTGGGCATGTATCCCGAAGAGACGCTCGGTACCTACTACTGCCACGGCTCGCCCTTCCAGGGCCATGCCGACCGCTGGTGCACTCCGGGCATCGATTTCTCCGGCGGTTCGCTGGGGCAGGGGCTTTCCTTCGCCGCCGGGTTGGCACTGGCCGAGAAGCTCAAGATGAAGTTCAATCCGCCATCCCGAGAGGACACCTTCCTACCTCGCTACATCGTCCGCTATAACCCGCGGTTTCGTACCTACTGCATCATGGGCGACGGCGAACTGCACGAAGGCCAGGTGTGGGAAGCGGCCATGTTTGCCAACAAGTTCAAGCTCGACAACCTCATCGCCATCGTCGACTACAACAAGTGGTCGCTCGACGGCCCGACCAACGACATCATGCCCATCGAGCCGTTGGTGGACAAATGGAAGGCCTTCGGCTGGACGGTCTATGAGATCGACGGGCACGATATCCGCCAGATCCTCGATGCTCTCGACTTGGTGGCCAAGCAATATGGCGACAACAAACCCAAGGTCATCATCGCGCACACCGTGAAGGGCCGCGGGGTCTCCAACTGGGAGGAGCTCCACATGCACCTGGGCCGCGGCGAAGAGATGATGAAGGGCGTCAGGGAAGGGAGGGTCAAATATGGCGACATGGAATAAGCATGTAGCGATCGGCGAACCCGCCATGACGGCCAAGGGTATCGGCATAGCCATCAAGGCCGCCTTCATGAAGGACCCCAAGGCGCTCGCCATCCTCGAGGACAT
>PMIZ01000217.1 GCA_003157225.1 Actinomycetota bacterium
CCATCTCGGTGCTCATCTACGAGCGTTTTGCCGGATTTGGACTGTCGGCTGCGCTTCCGGTCACGGCCCTCCTGCTGATACTCGCGCTGGTGATCCTCGTCCTGGTGAGGGCCGTTCTTGCACCGAAGCGCAGACGCGGGCGGACGCGCTCCGGAGGACGGCGATGATCCGGCTCGAGGGCTTGCGGGTGCGAGCGGGCGAGTTCTCGCTCGCCATAGACGAACTGGCGGTTCGGCCAGGTGAGTACCTCATGGTTCTGGGCCCAACCGCGTCCGGAAAGACGGTCCTTCTCGAGACGGTGGCCGGTCTGCGCCGGCCGGATGCCGGCCGGATCCGGTTCGGCGAGCGAGACGTCGGCGGCGACCCGCCGGAGCGCCGGGGAGTGGGTCTTGTCTACCAGGATTACGCCCTCTTTCCACATCTGAGCGTGGCCGAGAACATCGGCTTCGGCCTCGTCGCGGGACGGACCCCGGGCGCCGCTGGCACCGAGACGCAGAGTCACAGACGCGCCGGAAGGCGATCGCGTCAGGAGCGAGTGCGTTTGGTGGCCACCCAGCTCGGCATCGAGAGTCTGCTGGAGCGGCACCCGGAGGGTCTCTCGGGTGGTGAGCAGCAGCGAGTGGCGCTTGCCCGGGCTCTCGCCATCCAGCCCGAGGTGTTGCTCCTCGACGAGCCCCTTTCGGCGCTGGACGGCCCAACGCGGACGGAACTTCGAGCCCAGCTTGGGCGGCTACATCGTGAGCTGGGCACCACCATCGTTCACGTCACGCACGACTTGGACGAAGCCATGGCCCTGGGCGACAGAGTGGCCGTGCTCATTGCGGGCCGGCTGCGGCAGGTGGGGACGCCCCAGCAGGTCACTCGCGCCCCCGCGGAGACGGGCGTGGCTCGTCTGGCGGGCCTCACGAACCTCTTCCCCGTCGCGGAGATCGGCGCGCGGGGCTCCCAGAGGCTGATCCGGCTGAAGGACGGGCTGGAACTGATTTCTGAAGGGGATGTGCCTCTGGGGACTGGTGCGATGTTCGCGGTCATCCCCGCGGATGAGATCGAACTGCGGCCTCTAGGCGGAGCCCGTGGCGCGGCCGCGACCTGGCCTGCCCAGGAGGGGCGAGCCGCCCAGGACCGGGGCGCCACCCAGGACGGGGGCGTCGACCGGCGCAACCTGTTGGAGGGCAGCATCAAGGCGGTTCAGATCCAGAGCGTGCACGCGTCGGTGGAGGTGGAACTGGCCCCCATTCTTCCAGGCCAGTCTCCGCTGCTTCTTGCTGTCCACGTCCTGCGGCCTCAGGTGGAGAGGATGGGCCTGGCGACCGGCCTCGGGGTGGGTCTTCACATCCCGCCCCGCGCAATTCATGTATGCTCTGAATCCGCCGAGAAGCACGACGTTTGACCACCGAGCGGCAGCGCCGCGGCGGTCCGGCCAGCCTCGTCGTGGTATCATTTCTGTTCGTTTTGCGCCCATTACCCTGCGGGATGTCATTGGAGGCACCTTGAAGGACGGAATACATCCGAAATACGTCGAAAGTAAAGTCGTCTGCTCGTGCGGCGAGACGTTCATCACTCGCTCGACCCTGGCCGAGATCAAGGTTGAGGTCTGTTCCGCCTGCCATCCCTTCTACACCGGCAAGCAGAAGTTGGTCGACACCGCTGGCCGGGTGGAGAGATTCAACAGGAAGTACCGCCGGGCAGAGAAGAGCGCGTAGCTCCCGTCGGCCGTGCCCGCCGATCTCAAGGTAGCGCTTCTGCAGTTCACGCCGCTGCCCGAACGGGCAGTGGCTTCGGCCGGGCGCCTATGCTACGCCCCGGTGAGCGCGGCCGAGCTGAAGGGGGCCATGAGCGACGAAGACGTCGCGCGCTTGGTTCGCGGACTGGTTCGTTCTGGTCACACCAGCGCGCTCGAGCACGCCAGCTTTACTTTCGCCATCGACGGCATATCGAGGTCTTGCTCTCATCAGTTGGTGCGGCACCGGGTGGCTTCGTACAGCCAGCAGTCCCAGCGCTATGTGCGCTTTGGTTCGGACGGCGGCTTCATCATGCCTCCCAATGTCGCCGCGTCCCCCGAAGCGAGAACGGTGTTCGAGGAGGCAATGGAGAACGCCAGGCGTTCCTACGAACGTCTGGTCGAGTTGGGCCAGGCTGAGGGCCGCAAGAACGAATCGGTGTATGAAGACGCGCGGTTCGTACTTCCCAACGCGGCCGAGACCAAGATCGTGGTGACCATGAACGCGCGTGAGCTCAGGCATTTCTTCTCTCTGCGTTGTTGCCGCCGGGCACAGTGGGAGATCAACCGTCTGGCGTGGACCATGCGCAATCTGGTCGCTGCCGAAGCCCCCCTTCTCTTCGAGGGCACCGGGCCGGGCTGCATAGCCCGAGGGTGTCCCGAAGGCAAGATGTCGTGCGGTGATCCATACACCGAGGACGAGATCCTGGCCATGAACCTGGTCCGCTCCACGGCACCACTTCACTGATCATGAGCCCCGAACGAGAAGCGAGCGAGGGCGACCAGGGCGCTTGCCGGCCTCAAGACCACGTGTTCGGCGGGCAAGCGGTCATGGAGGGAGTGATGATGCGCGGCCGGCACTCCTGGGCAGTGGCTGTGCGGCGGCCCTCGGGCAGCATAGCCCGTGTCGCCTACCCGCTGGAATCGGCCGGCGCTCGGCACCGGTGGCTGAAGCTGCCGGTGGTGCGGGGCG
This sequence comes from Actinomycetota bacterium, assembly GCA_003157225.1. The sequence goes on from PMIZ01000217.1 coordinate 2,694, forward strand.
TGGTCTCTTTGTGGGAGTCGCTCAGCCTTGGCGTCCGAGCCCTTGGCTACTCGGCCAACATCGGCCTCGAAGCCGTGAACAGCCCTCAGGTCGAAGAGGAGCCGAAGGGAACCGTCTCCGACTCAATCGTGGCCGAAGATGGTGTGGCCGCCGGCCAGGGCAGTCCGCCCAAACCGGTGTCGTTCGGATGGAAGGAACTGGCCGTCACCGTCATCGTGTCCATCGCGTTCGCCGTCGGCCTCTTCGTGGTGATACCTCTGGTGGTCGTCAAGCACTTCGAGTCGACCTTCTCGAACCCCTTCCTGTTCAACTTGGTGGAAGGCCTCATCCGTATCGCACTCTTCCTCGTCTACATCCTCACGGTCTCGTTGATCCCCGATCTGCGCAGGGTCTTCATGTACCACGGAGCCGAGCACAAAGTGATCCACGCCTACGAGTCCTGTGGGCGTCCCGACGCCCAAGAGGCACGCCGCTTCTCCACGCTCCACCCGCGCTGCGGCACGGGGTTCTTGCTGCTGGTGATGGTCGTCGCCGTCTTCGTATTCGCCATTGTCGGCAAGCCCGGTCTTCCCTGGCTGGTGCTTTCGCGCATCATCGGCATACCGCTGATTATCGGTGTCTCCTACGAGATCGGCATCAAGTGGGCCGGTCGGCGACCGGACGCCTGGTTCGCGCGGATACTTCTGTGGCCCGGACTTCAGTTGCAGCGACTCACCACTCGCGAACCGACCCCCGACCAGCTCGAGGTGGCAGCCGCCGCCCTCGAGGAAGTCATGCGCATGGACGAGGCCGAGCAGCGGAGTCTCGCGGGATTGGTGCCCGAGGCGGCTGAGGCATGATCGAACGGCTCGCCACAGAGATCGAGGAGAAGTACCGCTCGCTCACCGAAGAGATGGCCGATCCCGGGGTACTTCGGGACCAGAGTCGCTACGCGGAGATCTCCAAGGCGTGCTCGGACCTCGAGCAAGCTCACGGGCTGGCCGCCGCCTATCAGCAGGCGCGCACCTCGCTCCAGGAAGCCGAGAGCATGCTTGGCGAGGGCGGCCTCGATCCGGAGATGAAGGAATTCCTCATGGAAGAGAAGGAGAGCGCTCGTGAGAAGATCGAGCGATTGGAGCATGCTCTCCGTCTGGCCGTGTTGGAGAAGGACCCCCGGGACGACAAGAATGCCATCGTGGAAGTGCGAGCGGGCGCAGGCGGCGACGAGGCTGCGCTCTTTGCCACCGAGATTCAGCGCATGATCATGCGCTTTGCCGAGCGCAAGCGCTTCAAGACCGACATCCTCTCGACCACCGAGGCGACTCTGGGGGGGATCAAGGAGGTCATCTTCGAGATCAAGGGCCGCGGAGCCTACGGCGCGCTCAAGTACGAGTCGGGAGTGCATCGGGTGCAGCGAGTCCCGGTGACCGAATCTACCGGGCGCATCCACACCTCCACCGTCACGGTGGCCGTCCTTCCCCAAGTCGAGGACGTGGACGTTTCCATCGACCCGAACGAAGTGAGAGTGGACGTGTACCGCTCTACAGGGCCGGGCGGTCAGTCGGTCAACACCACCGATTCGGCGGTGCGCATCACCCACCTGCCGAGTGGCCTGGTGGTGTCTTGCCAGGACGAGAAATCCCAACTCCAGAACAAGGAGCGCGCGTTTCGCATCCTGCGTGCCCGCCTGTACGACTTGGCCCAGGCGGAGCAGGACGCCCAGGTGGCTGCGCAGCGACGTAGCCAGGTGGGCACGGGCGACCGGGCACAGAAGGTCCGCACCTACAACTTCCCGCAGGGAAGGGTGACGGATCACCGCGTAGGTCTCACCTCTCATCGAATCGAGGCGATCCTTCAGGGCGAGTTGGACGAGTTCACCGAGGCCCTCGAAGCGCAGGACCGGGCCGACCAGCTCGCCGCGGCTGAGTTCTAGCCCAGCGGGAAACGGGCGGCGTCGTGGACAGCTTGACCATCGGCGGGTTGCTGGAGTCCGCGACCCGCTACCTTCGCCGGAACCGCTCCACCTCGCCACATCTTGACGCTGAGCTGCTGCTCGCCCAGATCCTGGGGATGGAGCGCGCACAGCTTCGCGGCGATTCGGAGTGCGAGGTCGGCCCCTGCGCGGCCGACGCCTACAGCGGTCTCATCGCCAGACGGGGCGGACATGAACCGGTAGCCTACATCCTGGGTAGGGCGTACTTTCGCCGCCTCTGCCTCAAGGTGACTCCGGCGGTTCTCATCCCCAGGCCCGAGACCGAGGAATTGGTGGAGACGGCCCTGGAAGTGCTGCGCCGCAAGCCCCCATGGGGCGGGCTTGCGGCGCCCGCCGTGTCGGCCGCCGGCGAGGCCTCGGCATTGACCGCGGTCCGCGGACCCATGGCTCCGCCTCTCCTCGCCGACGTGGGCACGGGCAGCGGCGCCATCGCGCTCAGCCTCGCCCAGGAGACGGGCCTTCGGGTGCTGGCGACCGACTCCAGTGCGGCAGCTCTGAAGGTGGCCGCAGCGAACGCGGCGGCCACCGGGCTTCAGCGACTGGTGGAGTTCCGCAAGGCGGACCTACTCTCCGGAGTGGCCGACGGCAGTCTCCACTTGATCATCAGCAATCCGCCCTACGTTCGCTCCGAGGAGCTATCCGCTCTCTCTCCGGACATTCGTCTCTTCGAGCCGGCCTCTGCGCTGGATGGCGGGCCTGACGGCCTCACCGTTTACCGTCGCCTGCTGCCTGAGGCCGCCCGGACGCTTCGTCCGGGCGGCACCCTGCTGGTCGAGGTGGGCTACGATCAGGCCCAAGCCGTCGAGAGCCTGGCGCTCGAGGCGGGGTTCGCCCTGGTCCGTGTGCGCCAGGATCTCTCCCGGAAGGACCGCATCGTGGAGGCGGTGCTTCCGGGGGCCTTCGCGCTCGGAGCGGAGGATCTCGACGCCTCTACCATCGAGACGATGCACCGGGCTCTCGGCGGGGGAGCCATCTTCGGCGTGCCCACCGACACCGTCTACGGCATCGCCGCGCGCTGGGATTCGGCCGCCGGCATAGAGGCGCTGTTCGCGGCCAAGGGCCGCACGCCGGCCCAGCCGGTAGCGGTGCTCTTTGCCTCGGTCGACGCCGTGCGACGGGCGCTGCCCGACCTCAGCGACCGTTCTCTAGCCGTGCTCGAAGCGCTTCTTCCTGGTCCCTACACCTTCATCGTAGCAACCGCGGTTCCTCGCTCGCGAATGGTGGGAACAGTTAACTCCCTGGGTATCCGTGTGCCGGCTCATCCCGAGCTGCTCCGGCTTCTTGACGGCCTGGGCCTTCCTCTGGCCGCGACCAGTGCCAACTTGTCCGGGGAGGCGGCGGCTCCCGCGTTGCGCGAAGTCGATCCCCTGGTGCTGGCCCATTGCTCGGCGGCACTCTCACTGGGCGCGCAAGCGGGAAAAGGGCCAGCCGACCTCCGCTCGCCGGCTTCAACCGTGGTCGACCTTCGTCCGTGGGACGCGGGTGGCATGCCGGTGGTCGTACGGGAGGGCGCTGTTCCTGCCTCGGAGGTCGTCGAGCGCATCAAGCACCTGCGCTGACTGCCCGCTTGGGCGGGGCGGAGGGCTCATCTGATATCCTTTCTCGTTGTTCCCGAGGAGGCGAGGAGGCCCCGAACCTTGAGTACTGTTTCCCGATCGTCGAGCTACGCAGACCTATCGCTGGCGGAGGTCGATCCCGCCATAAGCAAGCTTATCAAGCAGGAACTTGCCCGTCAGCGCCAGAACATAGAGCTCATAGCCTCTGAGAACTTCACGGCTGTTTCTGTGCTCCAGGCGGTGGGCAGCGTCCTTACGAACAAGTATGCGGAGGGTCTGCCGGGCGACCGTTACTACGGCGGCTGTGAGATCGTCGACCAGGTGGAGACCCTGGCGATCGAGCGGGCGAAAGCGCTCTACGGCGCCGAGCACGCCAACGTGCAGCCTCACTCGGGCTCCACGGCCAACCAGGCTGTCTACTTTGCGGCCCTCAAGCCCGGAGACTCCGTGCTGGCCATGAGTCTCGCGCACGGCGGCCACCTCACCCATGGACTATCGGTGAACTTCTCCGGCCGGGGCTACAAGTTCTTCCACTACGGCCTCTCCAGAGACACGGGTCGCATCGACCTCGACGAGGTGCGTGCCCAGGCCTTGCAGTGCAGGCCGAAGCTCATCGTGGTCGGTGCGAGCTCCTACCCGCGCACCATCGATTTCGCGGGCTTCCGCGCCATCGCCGACGAGGTGGGGGCGGAGCTCATGGCCGATATGGCGCACATCGCCGGGCTTGTCGCCGGCGGCGCGCATCCCTCGCCCATCCCGCACTGCGACTGGGTGACGACGACCACCCACAAGACGCTCACCGGTCCTCGTGGCGGCGTGGTGTTCTGCCGGGCCGCGAACGCTGCCAAGCTTGACAAAGCCGTGTTCCCCGGCTTGCAGGGCGGGCCCCTCGAGCATGTCATAGCAGGCAAGGCTGTCTGCTTCCTGCTGGCCGCCACAGAGGAGTTCAAGGACAAGCAACGTCTGACTGTCGAGAACGCTGCTGTGCTGGCCGACGTCCTCATGGAAGGTGGGCTCAGGCTGGTGTCGGGCGGTACCGACAACCATCTTCTGCTCATCGACTTCACGGGGACCGAGATGACGGGCAAGCAGGCTCAGGAGTTGCTGCGCAGAGTGGGCATAACCGCGAACAAGAACGTGGTGCCCTACGACGAGCGGCCCTCGACGGTCACTTCGGGCCTGCGGCTGGGCACGCCCGCCATGACCACTCGGGGCTTCGGCCCCGAAGAGATGCGAGAGGTGGGCCGGATCATCGTTGGGGCCCTCACCGGTCCGGCCGACGACGCGGCGCTTACCCGGCTGCTCGGGCGTAGCCGGGCGCTCATCGAGCGCTTCCCCCTATATCCTTCGCTGGGAGGCTGTTGAACAATGAAGCTACGGCCCTCAGGACGCGCTGGCCGGCGCGATACGGCTTCCTCGGTCGCGCCAATAGCGCTGCTATTCGCGCTTCCTGCGTCATTGTCTCGCTCGCGGCGATCGCGTCCTGACGGCGCAGCGTCATTATTCAACAGCCTGCTGGGCGACTGATGGCCGGGCAGGGGGGACAGCGTGAGCCGGCTCCCCGTCCCAGTTGGGAAGACTACTTCATGGAGATCGCGCGCGTGGTCTCTACTCGGTCGAGTTGCCTTCGCCGCCAGGTCGGCGCGGTGCTGGTGAAGAACCGGCAGATTTTGGCGACCGGCTACAACGGCGTGCCTCGGGGCCTCGCGCACTGCGAAGAGCGTGGCTGTCTGCGCGACCAACTCGGTGTCCCCTCCGGAGAGCGGCACGAGCTGTGTCGCGGCCTGCATGCCGAGCAGAACGCCATCATCCAGGCCGCCTACCACGGCATCGCCATCAACGGCGCCGAGGTCTACACTACGCTTCAACCCTGCGTCACCTGCGCCAAGACGCTCATCAACGCGGGAGTCGTGACCGTCTACTTCTGTGGCCAATATCCCGATGCTCTCTCCATGGAGATGTTCGAGGAGGCCGGCACCTGTCTGGTCAGCATGGGGTGAAAAAGTAGAGTGGAATACATTCACCGATAGTCGGATATCGTTTTCTTGCGATTCGGGCTGGTACCTGGTTATAATGCCAGTGAGGCATGCATGAGCAAGGATAGTCGCGGGAACCAACCGGACGCTTGGTCCCTCGCCTTCACGTTGGTAGGTCTGGTAGCGGCCTTTGCCGCGATCGGATACGGGCTGGATCGGTGGTTGCACACCCTGCCCTGGCTCATGATCGGCGGTGTGTTCGTGGGCGCCGCTCTGGGTTTCGTGTACCTGGTGGCGATCCTCTTCTCGGGCGGCTCAGGCGGCCGTCGACGGAAGAAGGTGGCCGACGAGGAGGACCAGCGCGGCGAGCCTCCTTTGTAGGGGCGGATGGATAGGTTTGGCAGGAGGGTATCCTGGCGCTGACGGTGATATCGGTGATTGTCGGAGCCGCTCTGGCGGCGGCCTACCAAGCGCTATCCCTGCAACTGCACCGTTGGGCGTCTCGGAAGAGGTTCATGATGCTACCCCTCATTACCATCTCGGGGTTCGTCTTGCGTCTCGTGGTGTTCGTCGGCATTCTCGCCGCGCTGGGGCTGTGGTCTTCGCTGAATATCCTAGCCGTATGCCTAGCGTTCGTCGTGGTCTTTACGGTGTTGAACGGCATCTGGCTCTACAGCTTGGCCATGAAGCGCCGTGGGGCGCCTCCCTCGGCCGGCGCCACTGGAACCAGGTAGGAGATAGCCATGACGCTGGCTGAAACGGGTGGAAGCAAGATAGTCGAGGCGCTGCACGAACTGAACGTGCAGACCATCGTGAAGATCCCCAAGATAGGCCCGGTCGATCTTTCGATAACGAACGCGGTGGTCTACATGTGGTTCTCTGCGTTCGTGGTGTTCATCCTCTTCTACATCGCGGCGAGGAGGAGCAGAAAGGAACCCGACAAGCTGCAGACCTTCGCGGAGATCGCGCTCAACTTCGCCACGGGCCATCTCACCGGCCAGATCGGGGAGAAGGGCAAGAAGTACTACTATCTGATCCTCACCATCTTCACCTACATCTTCATCACCAATCTCATCGGCCTCATCCCGAAGCCTGAGCTTTTCAAGCCCTACACGCCCACGGCGAACATCAACGTGACCGCCGCCATGGCCATCGTCGTGTTTGTCGTCACCCAGTTCCAGGGCGTTAAGCGGCATGGGCTGCGGGGCTACGCGAAGGCCTTCACCACTCCGTCGGGCGTGCCCAAGGCTCTTGCCGGCCCGCTAAACATCATCTTTGTCCCGGTCCACGTCATGGGCGAGATGTTCAAGCCCCTCTCGCTCTCCGTCCGACTTTTCGCCAACACCATCGCCGGCCACCTGATCATCCTAGTCATGCTGGGGCTGCTGCTTCAGTACGCTAACATCATCATCCTGCCTACGGCGCTTTTCGTGATCATCATGACCGCGTTCGAGATCTTCATCGCTTTCATTCAGGCCTACATCTTCTCGCTGCTTTCCGTGGTGTACATCGAATCGGCGATCTACGCCGGCCACTAGCTAAGGGCAACCCTGGATCAAGGAGGAACACATAATGGCATTCGACGCTGCATCAGCCGGTAGTCTCGCCGCCGGGGTCGCAATGGGTTTTGCGACGATCGGCCCGGGCATCGGTATCGGTATTCTCACCGGTCATGCTTGCGAGGCGGTAGCCAGGCAGCCGGAAGCCTCCGGCGACATCCGCACCGTGTTCATCATCGGCCTCGCGCTGGCTGAGGCGCTCGCTCTGTATGCGTTCGTCATCGCCATCATCCTGCTGTTCGTCGTTCGCTAGCGGCAAACCGGTCCCGCGGAGCGACGGCACGGTCGAAGGCACGATAGGCCAGGAGAGAGCATGAAGATATTCGAGTTGAATCCAGGGTTGTTTATTTGGTCGCTGTTCACCTTCCTGGTCTTGGTCGCCGTGCTCTACAAGTTCGCATTCAATCCGCTGATGCGCTTGCAGAAAGCGCGGCAGGACTCGATTCACCAGGCCATCCACGAGGCTGAGTCGCTGCGTGACGAAGCCCAGGACCTGCTGGCGAACTACAAGAAGCAGCTGGCCGAAGCCCGGGAGGAAGCCGCCGCCATCGTCGATCGGGCGCGCAAGGCGGGCGAGTCCACGAGGACGGAGGTCTTGGAGGAAGCGCGGCAGCAGGCCGAGGCTACTCTGGCAAAGGCCCGGCAGCAGATCGAGCGCGACACCAACCAGGCCCTGCAGAGGATCCGCGAGGAGGTGGCGGATCTCACAGTGTCGGCCACGGAGAAGGTGGCGCGCAAGAGCTTGACCGGGGAGGATCAGCTGCGCCTGATACAGGAAGCCATCAACGAGATCGACCTGACAACCATGAGGGCGAACTAGAGGGACGAGGACCGGATCGTGAGCGAAGGCAAGATCGCAAAAGTCTATGCGACCGCGCTCTACCAGGCCGCCGAAGAGAAGGGCCGGGTGGACGAGGTACGCCGCGACCTGGGTGAGTTCGTCGAGGCCCTCGACACCTCCCCGGAGCTTAGGCCATTCCTCTCGGCCGAGGACATCTCCGACGCGCGCAAGACACGGGTCCTCATGGAGTTGACCGATGGTGGTGACGAGCTCATGAGGAATCTGCTGCGCTTATTGGTGGACAAGAACAGGGAGTCCGAACTGGCCGGAGTGTATCGGGGCTTCGTGGAACTCGTGGAGCGGGCCCGAGGCCTCGTGCACGTGGAGGTGGTCTCGGCCGTGCCTCTGACGGAGCCCGTGCAGCGAATGCTCCGGGCGAAGATCGAGTCATCGCTGCAGAAGACGGTCGAGTTCACGTTGACGGTCGACAAAGAGATACTCGGCGGCCTCCGGCTGCGCATCGGCGACCGGATCATCGACGCCAGCGTTCGCCGGCGGTTGGAGCGTCTCCGCGAAGTGTTGATCACCCCTATGCCTAGCTTGGAGGGTTCAGTTGAAGCTGCGTNNTGAGGAGATAACCAGCGTCCTTAAATCCCGCATCCTGCGGTACGAGGCGGGCGTCGACATCCAGGAGGTGGGCACCGTCGTGCAGGTGGGCGACGGCGTGGCCCGCATCCAGGGGCTGGAGAACGCAGTGGCCTCGGAGATGCTCGAGCTGCCCCACGGGGTCATCGGCCTGGTGCTCAACCTCGAGGAGGACAGCGTCGGTGTCGTGCTGATGGGCGAAGATACGCTCATTAAAGAAGGCGACCAGGTCAAACGCACGGGCAAGGTCATCCAGGTGCCGGTGGGAGAGGCGCTCATCGGCCGCGTCATCAACCCCTTGGGGGTACCTCTTGATGACAAGGGGCCTATCGAGACCACTGAGTTCCGTCCGGTGGAGTTCAAGGCGCCAGGTGTCATCCGGCGCCAGCCGGTGAAGGAGCCGCTGCAGACAGGCATCAAAGCCATCGACTCGATGATCCCCATCGGGCGCGGACAGCGCGAGCTGATCATCGGCGACCGGGGCACGGGCAAGACGGCCATCGCCGTGGACACCATCATCAATCAGCGCGGCCAGGACGTCGTCTGCATCTACGTGGCTATCGGCCAGAAGGCCTCCACGGTGGCCGGGCTCGTCGCCAAGCTCGAAGAAGAGGGGGCGATGGAATACACCATCATCATCATGGCCCCCGCTTCGACCTCGGCCCCCATGCGCTACGTCGCGCCCTACGCCGGGGCGGCCATGGGTGAGTACTTCACCTACTCAGGCCGGCACGCGCTCTGCATCTACGACGACCTCAGCAAGCACGCCGACTCATACCGGCAGATGTCGCTGCTCCTGCGCCGCCCGCCGGGGCGCGAGGCCTTCCCCGGCGACATCTTCTACTTGCACAGCCGCCTGCTGGAGAGGGCATGCAAGCTGAGCGACAAGGAGGGCGGCGGCTCGCTGACTGCCCTTCCCATCATCGAGACCCAGGCTGGGGACGTCTCCGCCTACATCCCGACCAACGTGATCTCCATCACCGACGGCCAGATCTTCCTTGAAAGCGACCTCTTCTACTCGGGTATCCGGCCGGCCATCAACGTGGGCATCTCGGTCTCCCGCGTGGGAGGGAACGCCCAGATCAAGGCTATGAAAAAGGTGGCGGGCACGCTGCGCCTCGACCTCTCTCAGTTCCGGGAGCTGGAAGCTTTTGCCAAGTTCGGATCGGAGCTCGACCAGGAGACCCAGAGGACGCTGGCACGGGGCAACCGGCTGGTCGCGACGCTCAACCAGCCGCAGTACATGCCTTGGCCGGTCCAGGACCAGGTGATGATCATCTACGCGGCCACCAAGGGCTACGCCGATGAAGTGCCAGTGGGGAAGATGCCGCAGTTCAACGCCGAACTGCGTGAGTTCCTGGCGCGGGAGCATGCCGGCATCGCCGCGGAGATCGTCGCGAGCAAGGACCTGGCCGCCGATACAGAGGCAAGGCTTCGTCAGGCCATCGAGACGTTCAAAGCACAGGTCTGGACCACCGACGAGGCGACGACCTAGGCCCATGGCTGCTCAGCGCGACATACGCCGCCGGATCGTCTCGGTCCAGAACACCAGGAAGATCACCAAGGCTATGGAGATGGTGGCCGCGGCGCGCCTTCGGCGCGCCCAGCA
>PMIZ01000118.1 GCA_003157225.1 Actinomycetota bacterium
ACGCGTAGCCGACCCATACGGGTCGAACGTCTTCGCCGTCTTTCCGGAGGCGATGCCGTTGAAGAGGGCGACGGTCACCGCCTCGCGTGCGTAGGCGGGAACATCCTTGAACGAAAAGGAGTACCCGCTCGGAGGAGTTGCGAGCTCCGCGCCGCCGGCTCTCACTATCATGACGGCCAACTGCAGCCTGGTGACGCTCTTGTTGAGCCCGAAGGTCTTGTTGGCGTATCCGCTTATGATTCGGAGCGCGGACGCCTCTTCGACGTAGTCAAACGGATAGGCATTGCCGACGTACCGCACATCCGCGAACGATGGCTTCTCCTCGTTGTCGATCGCCGCGGTGTGCTTACCGAGAGCGAGCACGATGATCTTCGCGAACTGCGCCCGAGTCACGTTCCAGCCCGGCCTGAAGTAGCCGTCGGACATACCGTCGGCGACGGTAGCCGCCTGGGACTCGTTGATACCGTAGCTGGAGATCCACCAGGCATTGGGGGCATCCGGCCACGGTGGAGCTGCAAGCGCTGTGACCGACACCAGCAGCAGCACCGCCAGGGTGACCACCGCCAGGATCAGACCTACTTTGGTAATTCTCTTGCCCCTAGCCGTGCCTCTCATGACTTCCTCCTCCGCTGACTGCCGACAGACATTACTGTTTCGACGTAAAAGCGACCGATCGGTTCCCTCCACGGTTCCGATTCGGTTGTAGTAGGGATAACTGAAACGCGGAACATGTTGTTGACCTTGGCTGGACCGTCCGGCTCCCCCCGGCGAGAAACCGCTCTCCGGCCCGTTTCCGGCGCTAATCTCTCTAAGTACTATAACTCGCGAACCGTCCGAAACGGAAGAGCTGATAGCCCAAGTGCGTAGAAGAGCCGATATCGGGCTACAATGTATGTTCATGAGGATTGGTCGAGAACGCCGCAGCGCCCGCGAGAGGCGCATTCAGGTGTCCCGGCGCAAGCGGGTCATCATTGTCGTCGCGGTCGTGGTCGGCCTTCCGCTGATCGCTCTGTGGATCCTCGCCGGCGTGTTCATGTTCGGCCTGCACGCGGTGGCCGCGGTCCAACCGGACATTCTATCGCTCGAGGCCCAGCGGAACGTGACGCTCGCGCAGACGAGCGAGATCTTCGCCGCCGACGGGACGCTCCTCGCCTACCTGCATGGAACCGAGAACCGCACGGTCATCAGCGGCGACAAGATCCCGGACATCATGAGGCTGGCCACGGTGGCCATCGAGGACGAGCGCTTCTACACACATAGCGGGGTCGATCTGGAAGGCGCCGTTCGCGCGCTCGTAACCAATGTCCGGGCGGAGTCGACACAGCAGGGTTTTTCCACCATCACCATGCAACTGGTCGGCAACCTCTATCTGGATCGCACGGACATGTCGCTCACGCGCAAGTTCAACGAAATGACGCTGGCTTGGCAGATGGAGCGCAAGTACTCCAAGCGAGAGATTCTCGACATGTACATGAACACCATCTACTACGGCTCCAACGCCTACGGCATCGAAGCGGCGGCCCGCACCTATTTCAACAAGGAACCGGCCGACCTGACGCTCCCCGAGGCGGCAATACTCGCCGGCCTGCCGCAGGCGCCAACCGCCTACTCGCCTCGCCAGCATCCTGAGAAGGCCATGGAGCGGCGTAACACGGTCATCCTCAAGATGAACGAGCTCGGATTCATCACCGATACGGAGGCCAAGCAGGCGCTCGACACTCCGCTCCAGCTCGCCCCGTACTCGCCGTACACGAAGATGACGGAGCCATACGTGGTCGCCTACGTCCGCAAGCAGCTCATCGACATGTTCGGCGAGGACATGGTGTTCAATGGCGGGCTGCGAGTGGACACAACCATCAACCCGGCCTACCAGAAGCTCGCCATGGATTCCATCACAAGCACCCTCAATGAGAAGGGTGACCCCGCGGCCGCGCTGGCCTGCATCGAGCCCAGCACCGGCTACATCCGAGCCATGATCGGGGGCAGCGACTACGCCAGCTCCAAGTTCAACCTGGCCGCGCAGGGCAGACGGCAGCCCGGCTCGGCCTTCAAGACCTTCTGCCTCACCGCCGCCATCGAGGCCGGGATGGACCCCTGGAACACCTACTACGAGTCGATGCCTCTCTCCCTCGCGATCCCGGGCTCGACGAAACCTTGGGACGTCACCACCTATAGCCACAGTTACTTGGGGTCGGTGACGGTGGCTGAGGCCACGCTTCACAGCGACAACACGGTCTACGCGCAGATGGCGCTCGACGTGGGGGCTGACCACATCGTGGACGTGGCTCACAGGATGGGCATCACCTCCTACCTCAACGCCGACCCGGCCATTGCTCTCGGGGGGCTCACCTATGGGGTTTCCGCCCTGGAGATGGCCTCGGCGTACGCGACCCTGGCCAACGGAGGCGTGCACATAGAGCCCACCATCATCCTCGACGTGAAAGACTCGAGCGGTAACGTTATCTGGAAAGCCAATCCCAAGAGGACGCAGGCCATATCGGCGGGAGTGGCGTACGAGGTCACCCGCATCCTGCAGATGAACATCCAGAGCGGAACGGGCACCAAGGCCAAGATCGACCGTCCGGAAGCGGGCAAGACCGGCACGGCGAGCAACTGGTGCGATGCCTGGTTCTGCGGCTACACGCCCAACCTGTCCACGGTTGTGTGGATGGGCAACGCCGATGCCCAGGTGCCCATGCTGAACGTTCACGGCGTCAATGTGACCGGGGGTAGCTTCCCCGCCGAGATGTGGCAGAAGTTCATGAACAAGGCCGACCGGGACTACGAGGAGAAGGAGTTCTCGGTACCCACGGTGTTGGTCCACTTCGACCCGTTCTTCGAGAGCCATTACTCGGTTACACCCGGCTCCAGCAGCACCGTTAGTCTCACGTCCTCCACGACAGCGGGGCCAACGTCTCCCACCGACGGGCTGCCGCCCGACATCACCGCGCCGTCGGAACCAACCACCAACGTACCGTCGACCAGCTTCTGACGGGAAGGTCCCCACAGCCGCCCGAAACACCCGGAGGATGATCGACATGCAGTTGGAGCGATTCACGCTCAAAGCGCAAGAAGCCCTCGCCGCGTCCCAGAAGCTCGCCCAAGAGCGTGGGCACGCGCAGGTGGAGCCCGAGCATCTGGCGACCGCCCTTCTCGATCAGCAAGGTAGTCTCACAGTCTCCATATTCGAGCGCATCGGGGCAGATCTCGCGAGCCTGCGCGCCGAGCTGCAGAGGCGGCTCGACTACTTCTCCACAGTGCACGGCGCCACCCAGGTGAGCCTGGCCAGAGAGACGCAGCAGTCCCTCGACGCGGCCCAGGCCGAAGCGGACACGATGAAGGACGCCTACGTCTCCACCGAGCACGTGCTCATGGGCCTCATCGCGAACAAGGGCTGGCTGGGCGACCTCTTCCGGCGCAACGGTGTAACCCGGGACGCCATCCTGCAGGTGCTCAAGGAGATCCGCGGCTCCCAGCGCGCCGAAGACCCCAACGCCGAGGAGAAGTACCAGGCGCTCGAGCGCTTCGGCCGGGATCTCACCGACCTGGCACGCCGAGGCAAGCTGGACCCGGTGATTGGGCGCGACGACGAGATCCGCCGGGTCATCCAGGTGCTCAGCCGCCGCACCAAG
>PMIZ01000354.1 GCA_003157225.1 Actinomycetota bacterium
GCGTCGAGCGATACCCCATGCACGCCGCGGACGTCATGGCCACCTGGGCGGATATTGCCAAAGCCAAGCGCTTGCTCGATTGGGAGCCTCGGGTGTCTCTGGAAGAGGGCGTCGCACGGCTCTGCTCCTGGTACCGAGAGAACCGCGCCTGGGCGAAGGACGTCGACACCGAAGACTAGGACGCGCGTCCCATGATCTTACCGCCCGACACACCCGAGACCGGAGCCTTCGGCTTCTACCCTGGAAACTACGTGCTGCTCAGAGGATCTCTCCTGCAGGAGTTGCGGAGCGTCGCACGCCCGCTCAGCAGGGGCGATTTCCGTGGCAGTCTTCGGGCGGTGCCACCGGCCGCGGCGAACACGTGGAACCACTACCTCAGGCGCAATGGCCCCTCCCGCCTCCTTTGCAGCTGCTGTGGTCGCCCCGCCTACTCCTTTGTTCATCTTGGCGACCACCGTGGCGCCATGTGGAACTCGGCGTGTCCCGGGTGCGACGCTCGAAGCCGTCATCGCGGGCTGGCTCTGCTGATTCCGCATGTGCTCAGGGAGCGGCCGGATCTCCGTCGCGTGCTCCACTTCGCGCCCGAGGGTGTCCTTGCGCGGATCTTCCTGTCGGTCGACGGGCTTGACTACCGCACGACGGACCTCACCGAGCCTCACTGCGACTTCCCCGGTGAGGACATCCAGCACCTCTCCTTCGGCGATGGAGACTACGACCTCGTCCTCTGCAACCAGGTGCTCGAGCACATCCCCGATGATGGGGCGGGCATGAGGGAACTCTGCCGTATCCTTTCGCCACGTGGCCTCGCCTTGATCACCGTCCCTTGCGATTGGCGGCAGGCAGAAACGGAGATGTTCACCCATGTGCGGCCGGGAGGCCACTACCGGCACTACGGCCGTGACCTGGCCGAACGTCTCCGGCAGGTCTTCCAGTCGGTGGAGGTCTTTGACATGCATCGGCTTGACGCCGCGCCGAACGGTCTTTCCTACGGCATTCCCGAATATGACATGGTGTTCGTTTGCGGCAAGGGCGGCCCCGTCGGTCTGCCCGACATGAGCGAGAATCGCTCGTGGGCGAAGGACGTCGGTGCGAAGGACTAGCGCCGTGGAGACGAAGGCCAGCGAACAGCGGGCGCAGCAAGAACTGCAAGCGACAGTGGATCGGCTCCTGGCCGGCCGCGAGCCGATCACGGTGCTGGACGCCGGGTGTGGGTCGGCAGCGCACGTCCGCTTTCCGGCATCCGCGCGCATGGTCGGCATCGACATATCGCAGCGCCAGCTGGATCGGAACAAGTCGATCGACGAAGGAATCCTAGGGGACATACAAACCTATCCCCTCGCCGCCGAGTCATTTGACGCGATTGTGTGTTGGGACGTGATCGAGCATCTCGACGACCCCCAAGCCGCGATACGTCGATTCGCCGTTGCGCTCAAGCCCGGGGGGGCTATCGTTCTCTCGTGCCCTAACCCTCAGTCTCTCAAGGGGCTCGTGACTCGCTTCACGCCCCACTGGTTCCATCTCTGGTTCTACCGGCACATTCGCAGGTCGAAACGGGCAGGCACGGAGGACTTCGGGCCCTTTCCCACTGTGATGAGCCCGCAGATGGCCCCCGCTGCTATCTGCCGGCTTGCCGCTTCCTGCGGACTCAGTGTGGAGTTTGGCGCGGTGTTCGTCGGATTCAAGTCGGGCCGGCGCGGGTTCACCAGCCGGCGGGCCGTGGAGTTGGGCCTCAAAGGCGCCAGCACAGCCCTACGATTCGCAACCTTCGGTAAGTACCGCGGGGAACTGAGCGAATCGATGTTCGTCNNCGCGTGTCGCACAGCAGCCGCACACCGGCGTACAGCGCCGGGTCCTTGAACGCGGTGTGCGCCGTCGACAGAATCAGCGCGTCGTACTTGCCGAACTCCTCGGCGGTGAGCGGAACCGACCGTAGCCCGAGATCGTGCTTGCGTCCTGGGTGCGCCACCGGGATATGCGGGTCGCAGTAGGCCACCTCGGCCCCCCGCTCTCGCAGCAGCTCGATGATCTCGTAGCTGGGCGACTCCCGGTCGTCGTCGATGTCGGCCTTGTACGAGAGTCCCAGCACCAGCACCCTAGCCCCGTTCAGCGTCTTCCGCTCCTCCGCCAAGGCTTCGGAAAGCCGGTGCACCACGTAACTTGGCATGCGGGTGTTGATCTCTCCGGCCAGTTCGATGAAGCGCGTCCACATGCCGAACTCGGCCACCTTCCAACTGAGGTAGAACGGATCGAGGGGGATGCAGTGGCCGCCGAGTCCGGGTCCGGGGTAGAAGGCCTGGAACCCGAAAGGCTTGGTCTTGGCGGCCTCGATGACCTCCCAGATGTTGATGTCCATCTTGTCGAAGGTCATCTTGAGCTCGTTCACCAACGCGATGTTGACCGCCCGGTAGATGTTCTCGAGCAGCTTGGCCGCCTCCGCCACCCTGGACGACGACACCGGCACCACCTGCGCGATGGGTCCCGTATACAGGCTGACGGCCACCTCTGTCGACTCCGAGTTGACCCCTCCCACCAGTTTGGGGATGGTCGCGGTGGAGAAGGAGGCGTTCCCGGGATCCTCCCGCTCGGGAGAAAAGGCGAGGAAGAAGTCCTCCGGGCTCTTCAGTCCCGACTCCTGCAAAGCGGGCAGCACTTCTTCGTCGGTGGTCCCGGGATAGGTGGTCGATTCCAGCACCACCAACTGTGCGGGGCGTAGATACTTCGCGATGGTCGCGGTGGTGTCGCGCACGTAGGTCATGTCAGGCTCGCGGTGTCTCCCCAGCGGGGTCGGTACGCACACCACGATAGCGTCGCATTGCGCGAGTCGGGAGAAATCACTCGTTGCGGAGAAGCGCGCCGCGCTGACTGCCGCTGCCACCCGGTCGGCGCCCACGTGTTTGATGTGAGACTCCCCCCGGTTGAGGCCCGCCACTTTCGCGGGATCCAGATCGAAGCCGATCACGTTGAAACCGGACTCGACAAACGTGAGTGCCAGCGGTAGGCCCACGTATCCCTGTCCAACGATGCCGACGATCGCCTCGCGGCTCGCGATGCGCGCACGCAGTTGCTTCAGGTTGGCGTTGGTGGTCATGCTCGCGTTTTTCGCCATGATCCGTCGGCTCCTCCTCCAGTAGCGCGGCGCGCCCGCGGTTCTGACCATCATAGGTCAAGCGCCGGACATGGGCCAGACGGGCAGCCGGTGGGCGGCCGCTCTCTCGCTGTCAGGGCTCCGGTATACTGAGCGATGACATGATTGGTGTACCGGTAGACAGTTCTGGCGCGAACGTAGAGCCGGCGTCACAGCCGCAAGAGCCGGCCGCCGGCGGCGCGGTACCCCCCGCGCCCGAGTCCACCGCGGATCCTTGGTCCCAACCGGCAATCGGCGGCGCTCCGCCCGGCCAGAGTGACGCGGGATCTTCACGCCGCACCGAGCGACGGAGAGGTGGCGGTGGAGGTCGCCGTTCGCGCCCGCGCAAGCCGTGGACCTGGAGGCGGGGGGTGCGTTGGGCGGCGAACATCATGATCATCTGCGGCGTTATCGGGCTGCCCGGCTACTACCTCAGCACCTGTGCCTACACCGCTATCCAGCAGAGGGAACTCCGCCAGAACTTGGAGGCGAGCAACCCGCAACTAACCAGTCCAGACGCCGCGGTCACCGGCTCCGATTTCGTGCCTATAGAAACCAAGGGACAAACAGGCAGCGGCACCAGCACGACCACGACGGACTCCTCCGCGGAAGCGGCGATAGCCGCCGCCAAGGCGGAACACGACGCCCAATTGGCGGCCTTCAGAGCAGCGGCCGATGCCTTCGAGCTCACCGTGGGTGGGCAGATAGGCCAGCCCATCGGGAAGATCATCATCCCCAGCATCGGCGTGAACGTCATCATGGTGGAGGGGACCAGCAAGGGTGACCTCAAAGAAGGGCCGGGCCACTGGGAGGAGACCCCCTTCCCCGGCCAAGGCGGCAACTTCGTGGTATCGGGGCATCGCACCACCTACGGCGCGCCGTTCTTCAAATTGAACGACGTCAAGGTCGGAGACGAGATCGACATCGTTCTGCCCTACGCGGTGGCCCGGTACACCGTGACCGAAACCCTCATCGTCCTTCCGACCCAGGTGGAGGCGGTCAAGCAGGCGGGCCGCGAACAGGTGTCTCTGGCCGCGTGTCATCCCATCTACAGCGCCAAACAGCGCATCGTGATCAAGGGCGATCTGACCAGCTTCAAGCTCATCGCACCAGAGGGCTCGGCCTCCTCCACCACCTCCACCACGGCCGGTCCGCCGACGACCTAAGAGGCTGCTGAACAATGACGCGCCTGACGGCGCAGCGTCATTCAACAGCCCGCCAACGGTGACCCTCTACGCACGGGCCCTCGAGATCCAGGAGATGTCGGGCTACAGCTTCTACGACAGCCTGATCATCGCCTCCGCGCTTGTTTCTGGCTGCAGCGTGCTCTATTCCCAAGATCTGCCGCACGGTAGGCGCTTCGATTCGCTGACCGTGGTCGATCCTTTCCTCTAGAAGGCCGCTAGCGGTGGCTCGGGACCCTTGTGCTATCGTTCGTTGCATGGGGGACGATCTTTTCATCGACTACTTGGTCTCGGTCAGCGCCGAGATAGACGCCCGGCTGCACGGGTACCTGTCCGTTGAGGCTAGGGACTCGGGCAGACAGCGGTACCTCTACGCCATCCTCGACGAGTTCATAGCTCGGGGTGGCAAGCGGACCCGTCCCGCAATGGCCATGCTTGGCTGCGAGGCGGTGGGCGGCGACCCGCGCTGGGCGCTGTCGAGCGGGTGTGCCATCGAGTTCTTCCACGCCGCTGCGTTGATCCACGACGACATCATGGATGGTAGTCTGCTCCGCCGTGGCCAGAAGTGCGCGCACATCATCCACGGGGAGCCACTGGCTATCAACGCGGGTGACTATGCCCTGGGCCTCGTCTGCACCATCGTGGTCCGCGATCCGTTGCTGGAGGACGCCACCAAGCTGGCGGTACTCGACGTTATTGGCGAGATGAGCGAACGCACGGTGGAAGGTCAGGCGCTCGATGTGGGCTGGGTACGGGACGAGATCTTCGATCTCACCCCCGCCGACTACCTCGACATGGCTCTCGGCAAGACCGGTTTCTATAGCGGCATCGCTCCGCTCAAAGTGGGCGCGATAATAGCGGGAGCCACCGAGGAGCAGACCCTGGCCCTGGAGGACTTTGGGAGGAGCGTTTCCATCGCTTTCCAGATCCAGGATGACCTTCTCAATATCGTGGGCGACGAGCAGACCATGGGTAAGGACTACCTCACCGACGTGCTCGAAAGCAAGCGGACGCTCATGGTGATCCACTGTCTATCCACGGCCGGCGCCGCCGACAGGCAGCGCCTCGTCGAGTTGTTGCGGCTGAGACAGGAGAAGACGCCCGGCCAGGTGGCGGAGGTGCTTGCTCTGCTCGATGGCAGCGGCTCGGTGGACTTCGCGCGGGCCCTGGCGCACGATCTGATCAGGGAAGGCCGCTCGTTCCTGCGTGTGCTACCCCCGTCGCGGGCGAGGGACATTCTGGGCTCCATGGCGGGCTACTTCCTGGAGCGGGACAAGTAGGCGCGGGCGCCACCATGGATGAGACCATTCAGAAGGCGCTACGGGCGCTTCCTTCGGTGGAGGAACTGGCGAGCCATCCGGGCGCCGCGTCGCTCCTGGAGGGGCACCCGAGGGCCCAAGTGGTCGAAGCGGCGCGGGCGGCCGTTGACGCCGCCCGCCGGGACGTACTCAAGGGCGGGGCAGCGTCTACGGCGGACGGGCTGCTCGCCGCGGCTGCCGCTCTTCTGGATGAGTGGAGCAGGCCCGGGCTGCGGCGCGTGGCCAACCTCAGCGGTGTGGTCATCCACACCAACCTCGGCCGGTCACCGCTTGCCGCCGCCGCGGCCGAGCGGGTCGCGGAGGTCGCTCGAGGCTACTGCAACCTGGAATACGACCTGGCTACAGGCGCCAGAGGGAACCGGGAAACCTTTGTGGAGGGCCTGCTGACCCGGTTGACCGGGGCCGAGGCGGCCTTCGTGGTGAACAACAACGCGGGCGCGGTGCTCCTGCTTCTCATGGCGCTGGCCGGCGGCCGCGAGGTGCTGGTCTCCCGCGGACAGCTGGTAGAGATAGGCGGGTCCTTCCGCCTGCCCGA